>NZ_NFUX01000190.1:0-281 GCF_002264385.1 Paenibacillus sp. VTT E-133280 | reverse complement strand
CGAAATTTGGCTGAATATCGTTGTTTTCATGTTTCTTCTCCCCGTCTCTTTTTAGCTTTTATATACGCCCCAGGATGCTTGGATGGCCTGTTCTATTTTTTTCAATGCTTGTTCAGGATTGCTTAAGGGCAGCTCGGTTAGACCCGTATTTAGCGCCTCCCATACTTGAATCATGAAGGGGTACGTCGGCATCGGCCGTGCGTGATCCAACAGCGATAAAATCATCTTTTTGTTAGGCATAGCAGAGGCACCTAGACGGTTCAGCACCTCTTCCTGAGCCG
>NZ_NFUX01000082.1:0-29345 GCF_002264385.1 Paenibacillus sp. VTT E-133280 | reverse complement strand
TCTCAGTGCTGAAAACCGTACTTTTTGAACTCGCACTATAAGATGAAACTATTTTATCATATTAAAGGGGGACCCGCCCATAGAATGGATTAAGAGCACATGGACAGGCAACGATTATAGATGCCTCGTCCGGGAAGGGGCCTTTATGAGCATTTTTATGAGCAAAGCGATCCTCGATTTCTTTATCGCCTTCGGCATCGTCCTTGGCGGAGCTATGGTCGGCGGAATCGGCGCTGTAGTATCCCTGCAACCACCGACGCAAACGATGCTAGATGTAGCAGACCGGATTAAAATATGGGCACTTGCCGCCGCTGTAGGGGGTACTATGGACCCTTTACGGGTCATTGAAAGCAACATGATTGGAGGCAACCTCTCCCCCGCCATCAAGCAAATCATGTATCTTGCCTTCGCTTTTCTCGGCGCTCATATGGGCAGCGAGCTAGTAAAATGGGTGTGCGGCAGGGGGTAACGCCAGTGAGAGTTCCACCATTCAGTCGTTTTCGTAGATTCACCCAAATTTCCGCTATATTCATGCTGGGGATCGTCGTAGGAGCCGTCATATACAACGCTATATACCATGTTGGATTTAACGTGTTATGGCTGAATAATGCAGACCTGCGTGTACAGATCGAGCAATATCAAGAGGATATTAAAACACTCAAAAAATACAATAATACCTCTACCGTAATCAGAGAAATCAAAATTCGATCAGAGGAAAGCAAAGCAGAAGGCTCAACCTCAGTTGACCCCGTAACGTTAAAATTAATACTTAGTGAAATACGATCTGATCTGGAGCCCATGCGTGGCCGCAGCATGTTCGATATTGACACAGACAGTAAACTGGTTAGGCTGCTGCTGGATGGCAAACTTTACATTGTGCGTGATAAGGAATACTCTGTCAAAATCCGGACGATGCTCGTCATGGAAGGCGTTCTGCAAATCTGGGTGGAAATCAATCCTTTTAAGCGCAACTAACAACAATCGTGTGATACAATAATGGACAGACAAAAGTGGAAATTACTTCAAGGCTTTTGCACGACATGATAAAGGAGCTGGCTGTCCATGGTTTTATTTATCAAGTACTTATTGTTCATCCTGCTGGTGATCTTTGTAATCGGCGCTGCTGTGTACAGCTTATCCTCTCGCCGTGCCTTAAATCCCCAAGATAAGGGGCTAAAACGCTCCGTCATGAATGTGATGCTGGGCGCTATGCTCGTAACGCTCTCCCTGATTTCCATGTTTCTATTTCGCGGCTCCACCATTAATATCATTGTTGAAGCTGCCTTTCTTCTAATCGGTGTATTTAACATCTTCTCAGGAATACGCAGCTATAGTTACTACAGCCGTAGCCAGGAACAACACCAGTCGAAAGCCTAGACTATCCCTCTGATAGGATTACAAGAATAAAATAGACTGCCCTCACGATCATCGATGAGGGCAGTCTATTTAACATTTTATGACAAGGTATATCTCAGTCATATTAGCCGTGATCAATGGATTGCAGCATCAGGACAGCTTTCGCTACCAGAGTATCTGAATAGCTGATCTCTATTTCAAGCTTACATGTACGGCGACTAATCTCGAGCAGTCTCGGCATTACAATAATGGCGTGTTCAATCTGTACCGGCCGGATAAAATAGGTGGACATATTATCTAATACATAGTCATTTCCTGTAATATCCTTAGCGGCCTTAAACGCAGAGAGCGTCATTAGCGTAGACAATATACCTTCAGAAATGGTACCAAGGTCTGTGGCCATCTGAGGCGTAATAAAGCCATGGAAAAACAATCGGCCCTCTTCATCCCGCTCATCCGCAAAGCCGTTCCAGATGAGATGATCGAAGGTCTCCCCAAGCTGTGGAGTGTTACGGACATCCCGCAGACTTTGCAGCACTTCTTTACGGGTTAGGGAGCCCACCAATTTGCGGTTACGGTCTACAATGGGTAGGAAATCGACGCCTTCCCACATCATGATCTGCGCAGCTGAAGCTAGTGAGGTATGCAGTGCGGCGGTAACCGGACTCCGAACCATAGCCTTTTCAATACTTTGCCCTTCTGTAAGGTCCTCTACTTCACGTCGGCCGATAATACCAATCACTCGGTTCCATTCATCTGTAACGGGAAAACGCTGCTCTCCAGTTTCCTCTGAAATCTGTCGTAGCTCACCTACGGTGCTTGAAATTTTTAACGTAATCATACGAGGTTTGCTGTCGACAATATCTTCTACCAGCATAATTTTTTTCTTAATCAATCTATCAAAAATCGCACGGTTAATCATTGATGCCACGGTAAACGTGTCATGTCTTGATGAAATGATGGGGAGATCCAGTTCGTCGGCTAATGCCTTCACTTCACGGCTCGTCCCGAAGCCACCTGTAACCAGAACTCCGGCACCCTGCTCTAGCGCCAAGGAGTGAACATCATCGCGGTTACCTACAATGAGCAGACTGTCTGCGTCGATATAACGAATCATCGCGTCGACCTTCATCGCACCGATTACATATTTATGTAGATGTTTACTCAGTCCGCTAGCCCCGCCGAGAACATGACCTTCCACAATATCAACCACATCACCAAATGTCAGCTGTTCAGAAATATTACGAGGCTTCTTTTCTACACGTACTGTACCAATCCGTTCCTTCGTAATGACAATCCCAAGATTCTCGGCTTCCTTAACGGCACGATAAGCCGTTCCCTCACTGACCAGCATTTCTTTTGCAAGCTTACGAACAGATATTTTAGAGCCTACCTTAAGACTTTCAATATGCTGCAGCAGTTGCTCGTGTTTAGTAATTGCATCGCCTTGACCTTCCAACTGTTACACCCCCGTACTCCGATCTGTACTATACTGTACTCATTATACACGGAGCGAATAGCACAGTACAACCGATTCATAAGCATCGAATTCGAATTTAATTGCCCGTTATTTAGCAACCTTTTCCTCTTTTTTATAGTCTGAGAGTTAAAGAAAGAGGAAAGGAGTATTATGGATATGAATAAGAACATGTTAATAATATTTACCATTACATTACTTTTCATAGGACTGATCGGCTGTGGAAATACGAGAACTGAAGTAAAACAATCAAGCCAAATAGAGCTGGATGCACAAAAAATAGTTTCTATTAACTTAATAGAAAAAGACCAGCCGGTGACGACTATTTCTGAAGCATCATCCTTGGAACGTTTCGTTCAAGCCATAACTACTGCAGAATATGATAAAGGACAATTAGATATTGCTCCAAGTGATTACAGAACCACCGTAAACATGAAGGACGGCATAAGTTATGAGTTCTCTTTTTGGATCGTCGGAAACAACAGTGGGTTACTCATTAAATCGGGACAAATGGGCCACTACCGTCTTTCAGATATCAGCAAAAAGGATTTGTTGGACTTATTCCAATCGACTGTTAAAGAAGTTAAGAATTCTCCAGCAGACACTACTAACCCACAGCCCCCTAACGTTCAAGTTACTGTTGGCGGTGAGCAATTCGATGCCATTCAAGGCTCTTATTGCTGGAATGACAATGGCAAAGGCGTCTGTGTAGATATGGCTTCTTACGATCAATTAGTTACCAAGCAGAAGGTACATCCCAAAGCCATCAGCCGTGACCAGGTAGAACTCAAATTCTCATCTGCACCCAAGGAGATAGAGGTGGTGGCTTCATTTCCTGGTGAGGAACGTCCGGACGAAGCTCTTTCCGTAGAAAATAACAGTTTTCAACTCGCAGCAGGCAGCGGAAAACATCTGTATATAATCCAAGCAAGATGGCCTCAGGGGAGCGCCAGTTATGTATTTGAAGTGGAATGCTCTGTCAGTAAAGAGTAACCCTTTTGTTAGACAAACTGGGTAGTGGGTAGACGAATAGAGAATAGTCCCTAGAAAAAAGGGAAAATATGTTATGATGGAGAGGTGAAAGGGGATGACTTTATGCAATTTCTTTTTATACTCGCGATTCTCGTTCCTGCGGTATGGTACTACGCAGCTCTAGGTAAACGGATATCTGCAGAAGAAAAGAAAGCTGGAAAAGATCTCTCCGATGAGATCAATCCTTTTACAGGTGCAAGATAACTTTAATCCCCCTGCTTTGCGGGGCAATTTTAAAGCCCACCGGCTTAAGCTAGTGGGCTTTTCTGTGAATCCAGGGGATTTATACCCCTCTTTTAGCTAATTCGGCGCTTTCACGGGAATATCAAATCTAGTTACTTAAGGAAGCTACCCCAATTCTATGATCTTTGTGTAACTCTAGTTTCTTCTTTCCATTTGGACTGCCATTGCTCCATCTTTGCTTTTCGCACAGCTTCCAAACGCTTGGTCTTCTCCTCATCAACACCGATAATAAAATGCAGATGTGCCGCAATGACCATAAAGGCGAAAAGTGACCAGACCACCCCAAAACCAAATACCCAGCTAGGCCCATTCGCAAGCGATAACTTCGGCAGAGCATACAAAAGCATGGCCAACGCCAGCAACAGATAGACACCATGTTTAAACTTGTTTCTTTTTCTCATAACTAACAGCTCCTCGTAGACAAGATATTCGATTGAATCTATATCTCTACTCTATGAACATGAAGCCCGTAATATGAGACAAGTCCATAAAAAATATACTTCTATTCAAAAAATTATATAAAATAGTACGCATTTATATGGCTAGCAAAGCTTATATATGAGATGATAATTTCATTTAGGGGGCGATTTGGAATTGAATGCAACTTATACTCATACCGAATACATAATTCGAAAAAAGGTATTTTCGATCATGGGTGCGAAGCTTCATATTTATGATAATGCTGAGCAGCTTGTACTCTATTCACAAATGAAAGCATTTAAGTTAAAAGAGGATATTGCACTGTACACAGATGAATCTATGCAAAAGGAGCTTCTGCGAATAAAAGCCCGTAATGTGGTCGATTTTAGCGCTACTTATGATGTGCATGATACGGAGACTGGCGAGCACATTGGTGCACTGCGCCGCAAGGGACTCAAATCTATTTTGAAAGATGAATGGCTGATTCTCGATCGCCATGATCAGGAAATCGGAAAAATCAAGGAAGATAGCACCGCGATGGCTTTACTCCGCCGCTTCATCTCTATTATCCCTCAAAAATATAATATCGAGATGAATGATACAACGATCCCTACTTTCAAACAAAATTTTAATCCATTTGTTACAAAAATCATCGCTGACTTCTCTGAAGATCCCAAAGGAATGCTTGATCGCCGCCTAGGTTTGGCTGCTGGTATTCTTCTCTGCGCAATCGAAGGAAAACAAGATTAGCGAGTTTGCTCATACTAGTCACAAGAATAAATAGGGTGTTCCCAAAGCCAACCGGCTTCGGGAGCACCCTATTTAGATTGCACCTTTAATACCTTTCAGATGAATACCCGCTTACTAAAAGCGTTTATTCGCCATACAATTGCGACAAGCTCTCGGTAATGATCTTGTTTACATCCTCGATTACAACACTCAGGCGACGTTCTGCATCGAACAGACGGCGAATCCCAAGATTCATGTTAAGCACTTCGAATAATTTCTCCATCTTTTCCATTTCTTCCTGTGGAGGCATATCTCCGCTCATCATCCGTTGTTGAAGCTCCATTTGACCATTGCGGAAGTTGTCAAGCATCGCTTTGGCTTCAGGATCTGTTTCTACCAGTTTCATTGCGTTGGTGATATCTGCTACCTCAGTGCTTTCTTTAATGGCTTTCGCCAGTTCATGTGCTTTGTCGTGAATACTCATTATGATTCCTCCTAAAAGTTTTGTGAGCATATGCTTCCTGATTTCACTTCGTACAAAACTCACTTCGGAAGCATGAGCTTAAGTTTTGTGAGCCACTACTTCTCGATTCGTCTTCGTACAAAATTCACTTCGGAAGCGTTGCTTAAGTTTCCAAATATTGATTCATCCATGCTTGTTTCGCTTCTTGGGTCAGACTTATGAAATGATGCGGCAAGGTTTTTAAAGAGTAGGTCAATCACCAAGGGTCATATGTCTCCATATGATGAATGATATGTAACCCTTAGCTACCAAATTGCCGGCATCATGCTGCCTACCGGAAGGAGATCCACGATGTCCCAATTCAAGATCCCGGTCCATACGGTCCACTCGGGCATCCTGCAGGAAAACGCTATAATGCTTGGCGAACGATCCATGAAAAGACTCAAAATCCCGGCTCACGGAACGCTCCAGCTGGCTTTCGGCTCTTTCCGGCAGGAGGTTACCATTATCCCGGCTCCCAAATCCGAAAGCCTGCGTGTAAGCGAAGGACTGGCGCGGCGGACCGGATGGAAACATCGGCAAACCCTCAACGCCTCTTACAGCTCCGTAAGTCGTACCTTGCGACTTGGACCGTTGATCGGTGTACTCGTCAGCCGTGACCATCCAGATAATCTCGACAGGCTGTTTGGACCCATTACCATGTTCTGTCGAGAATTAACAAATGCCTGCCACGCACAAGGCGCCTATGTATATTTCTTTACCCCGGAAGCGCTGGAAACAAGCAGCTCTTCCATCCAGGGCTGGGTATACAACGAGGGTTGGAGGAAAATGAGTCTGCCCATCGCCGATGTAATCAACAATCGGCTAACGACGCGAAAGGTGGAGAATAAACCTAGCGTACAGCATTTTTTGGCGGATGTAAAATCACGGTATGGAACGCATTTCTTCAACGAAAAATTTCTTGACAAGACAGAAGTATTTGAAGCTTTAGCGCAAGACCCTTCATTGAAGCGGTATTTACCGGAATCGCATGCTTTAAACGGTTTTGCTGTGGTAAAGAAGATGTGTAGCCAATATCCAAGCGTATTTCTAAAGCCTGTACGAGGCAGTCTCGGCAAAGGCATTCTCCGAATCTCCAAAGATGAAGGCGGAGGATACCGTTTGTTATCAACTACCTCTATAGGTACACGCAAGCAAAGCTACCCGACTTTAGCTAAACTGTACCAGTCTATTGCTCCCAAGATGAAAACAACGCGCTACCAGATTCAACAAGGATTGCCCTTGATGGAGCTCGGTAAGCGTCCTGTAGATTTTCGAGCTCTTGTACAGAAGAATGGTACCGGTAAATGGGGCGTTACCTCCATTGTCGCTCGCACCGCTGGAAGCAATCATTTCGTCTCCAATCTAGCAAGAGGTGGCAGTCTTAGTACTGTCCGTGAAGCCGTTAGCAAGAGCAGCCTTCCTCCAGGTACCAAGGATAGCGTACAGCTTCAGCTTCCAAGAGCAGCACTTGCCATTGCAAGAGGCGTAGAAACCTTTATCCCTGCACATTTCGGAGAGCTCGGAATCGATCTGGCACTGGATCAATCCGGACGAATATGGCTCTTGGAGGTTAATTCCAAACCTTCCAAGAACGATAACACACCGCTAAACGATCAAAAAATCAGACCGTCCGTCAAGCAAATGATTCTGTATTGCCGCTATTTGGCCGGTTTATAAGGAGGACACAATGACTGAAACAGCTATGGGGTTCCTCGGCATTATGACGGGCCGTCGCCACGGGAATCCTCCGATTGCCGAGCCAGAATTTTGCAGTCATTTATGCCGTGCAGCTCCGCGATATAACCTTAAAGTCCTCGTGTTTCATCCGGACGGAGTAGCGGCAGACGGGTCATCTATAACCGGTTATACATGGAAAGACGGAAGCTGGCACAATACGACCTCTACACCACCAGATATCATTTATAATCGTTGTTTTTACAATAGTCCGAAAGAAAGAAAAGAAGCTTCGTCTGCCCTCTCTTTCCTTCACCGTTCACTACCTTGGTCAAGAGGTTTACCTGATAAATGGGGCGTATACGAGATCTTGAAGCGCAACCGAAGAGCCGCTATTTTACTTCCGGAAACTGTACTTTATACCGGTACACGCAAGTTAAGCAATATGCTTGCTGAAAGAGAATACGGAGTTTTCCTAAAACCCAAAGCAGGCTCTCATGGCAAACGTACATTGCATGCCATAATGCAGAACAGACGCTCTGGAGGAGGCATAAGAGTACGAGGGCGTGATGGAACAAATACACCCTTTCAATATGTATTCAGCTCGCAGGATGAAGGACTGAACTGGATTCATGAATTTATCGGCACACGCCGCTATATTATACAGCCTTATCTGCACCTAACTAATCGTGAGGGGCAACCGTTCGATGTGCGTGTATTGATGCAAAAGAATGGCCTCGGCCGCTGGGATCTTACAGGCATGGCCGTTCGGCTGGGTAATCATGGTTCACTGACTTCGAACCTGCATGGCGGTGGAACTGCGGTTCCTCCTTTGCCCTTTTTGCTTGCAGAATATGGTCAGGATGGAAAAGACATCATGCAGGAGCTTGCTACAGAAGCTGCATACTTGCCTCCTCTTCTGGAGGCCGCATGCGGTAGGCTTGGAGAACTCGGCCTAGATTTCGGTATTGATTCGAGCGGTCGGATTCATTTACTAGAAGCAAATTCCAAGCCAGGGCGCACGGTATTCCGGCTGACGGGCGACCGCCGGGCTGCTAAGCTCGCCGCCGAGAATCCACTGTCTTATGCGCGCCATCTGCTACTCACACAGCGACGGATACCATCCCTATCTACGGACAGCTCCGTTATAAACGGGAGAATGATAACAATGGTTCCTAAGGAGGATTCATAAATGAGTCTCACTTTTTGCAATGTGCATTTCACTAAGCAGCCCCAAAGAGTTGTATATGTATCAGGTGCACTGATGAAAAGCTTGAAATTAACCGGGAAAAAGAACATACGCCTTAGACTCGGTAAAGATGCCATCCCGACCATGATTAAGCCCATCAAGCGTGCCGGAAATCATCTATTCCTTGCCACTGGTGTAAAGAGTGCTATCAAGGTTCCGAAATCTGGTGGGATCTATTTACGCAATCTACAGAATGACGAAGTACAGCTTGGACCTTTAGTCGGTGTATTGTCCGATGGACCAGCATCTTCAAATCAACCCTTCGGTTCTCGCACTGGCTTCATAAAGCAATTGCTGCGGGAAGGCAGTAATAAATGTTATATATTTGCCTTTATGCCGCGTGATATCAACTGGCAGCAGGAGCAAGTCTATGGTTATTTCTTAACCGCAGGCGGCAAATTCGAGCGTAAAATGGTTCCTCTACCTGATGTTGTCTACAATCGGCTACCCAGTCGGAGAGCGGAGACTTCACCTTATATCAACCAGCTTCGCGAACGATTTATGCGTAAGAAAATCCCTTACTTCAACTGGAGCTTTTTCAATAAATCCGATATTTATCGGTTGCTAGAAAATGACGGAGCTGCAAACCGTTACGTACCTGAGACCCACAGCAATCCCTCTTCCGAAAAAATGAGAGAAATGTTGGATCGCCACCACTTTGTGTACTATAAACCTTCCGCAGGCAGCCTGGGTCACGGGATTTACCGACTCACTTATCTGCCGAAAAAAGGGTATTTTGCCCGCTACCGCAAGGGTGGAAAAAACGTACTTCTGCGCTTCACTACCTTCGAAAGCCTTATGCGTATGCTTCGGTCACGACATGGTCAAGGCCTGCAAAATTATATCGTCCAACAAGGAATACGTTTGATTGAAATTGATGGCTGCCCGATTGATTTCCGATTCCATATGCATAAAAACGGCAGTAATCAATGGATTGTAGTCGGCATAGGCGCTAAAAAAGCCGGCCGGGGCAGTGTCACCACTCACCTTAAAAATGGGGGGGCTTTGCTTACACCTGGGCAGGCGCTCGGGCGTGTATTCGGGGGCAGAGCAGATGAAGTATTACAGCGTGCGAAGAGTACAGCCATTAAGCTGGCAGAATCCTTAGAAATCCAGCATCGTCATTTGCTCGGTGAAATTGGCTTTGATCTCGGCATTGATCAGGATGAAGACATCTGGATGTTCGAGGCCAACGCCAAACCAGGACGTTCCATCTTCCGTCATCCTTCCCTGCGCGCTGAGGGCAAAGCTTCCATCGAGCATATTCTGGAGCATTGTCTATACCTCAGCA
The DNA here is from genome assembly GCF_002264385.1 of Paenibacillus sp. VTT E-133280. NCBI lineage: Bacteria > Bacillati > Bacillota > Bacilli > Caryophanales > Paenibacillaceae > Paenibacillus > Paenibacillus sp. VTT E-133280. The sequence goes on along the minus strand of NZ_NFUX01000082.1, from coordinate 19,369 downwards.
AATTCCGCAGGAGGGATGAGATGTGAACACCCATATTCCGGATGAAACAAAACCCGTTATTGCCATACTGACAACCAGCGATAAAGTAAGGCAATTTAATGGCAACCGTAATAACTTCCGGGACATCATTCGCACAGGCAAGGAGCTGGGATTTCTTGTCTACGTCGTCACTGTCCGTGACTTGAAGCTCGAGGAACGGATGGTGAACGGTTATGTCCCATCATCCAGCGGAAGAATATGGTACAGCATTCCTGTACCTCTTCCACAAATCATCTATAATCGAATTCCTACCCGTGAGGATGAGGAAAAACCTGCTGTCGTACGCAAAATAGCTCAATGCCTGGAACATCCAGGCATTAAGCTATATAATCCATATTTTTTCAATAAATGGAGTCTATTTGAATGGTTGAAAGGCTCGTATGCTACCTCGAAGCATGTTCCAAAAACCAGACGTTTACGCAGTGCAAATACGCTTATCGCCATGCTAAATAATCATACCAGTCTCTATCTTAAACCTGAGAATGGCAAAGCAGGTAAAGGAATTATGCGTTTAAAATACCGTGCAGATACCACCTTACCCTATCGGCTGCAAATTCAAAGCGGCAAAAAAAATGTGACCTACAAAGCTGCCTCAGTAGAACGCCTCTGGGCACGGATAGGAAAAGAAAAGGGAAGCTCACGCTATATCGTACAGCAAGCTATTGAACTAGCGACTCACCGAGGACGCCCCTTTGATCTACGTGTACTTCTACAGAAAAACGGCAGAGGCGGCTGGGCAATGACCGGCATAGGTGCGCGTCTAGCTGGTGCCCGCAGCATCACTACGCATGTACCTCGTGGCGGAAGTATCGAGGAGCCCTCCACCATGCTGGAAAGCACATTTGGAACCGAAAGAGCAGCCTCTATCTTAAAAAGTGTACCTACAACTGCTCTGTTAATTGCCAGACAAATTGAAAGAGCCTCTGATTCTATGCTCGGGGAGATGTCAATGGATCTCGGTGTCGATGAGAACGGTGGACTCTGGTTCTTTGAAGCGAACTCCCGGCCGATGAAATTTGATGAGCCTGCGATTCGCAAGCTTTCTTTGGAGCGAATCTTTCAATATGGTCAGCACTTAGCACGCCATTCCAAGTAGAATTCATTAAAGGATGTGACACTGCATGCAGATATCCTCCATCTACGACACTGATGCTAAAAAGTGGAAATCGCGGTTAACCGGACTGCTTGAGTTTATAAGAGAGCATGGGGAGCGTCGGATTACAAACCAAGCTTGCAAGGTAATGGCCCGATTAACTCCAGAACAGTTGTCAGAGCCAGGTGTCTCGCTGCTTGTCGCCACCGTACGCGGTCAGAATGGGCGCCAGCTAGCAGGCGTAAGCTTCGTATCCGGTTTCGGTGAAGAGGCCTGTCTCGTTGCCGTGCATCCCTTATACCGAAATAGGCATACAGGCACCGCCCTTATGGCCGCCCAGTTAAATCGTTTAGGGCGTCTCGAATGCAGTGTTGCCAGCGATAATACAGCCAGTCTGAAAATGTGTTTCAACGTTGGTCTTGCCGCAGTGGCGCTTACTAGTGGCCCTACTGGCAAGCCAACTTTATTGATCCGGTCACCACAGAATACCGTCAGTACTACAAACTCTCCACAAGAAGGTGAACTCCTGTGCCAGAGCCCGTCTTAGGCATTCTTACTTTGTATATAAATGAAGCCAAGCAGCTTGAAGAAAAGGCCGTGTACCGGAGAATGATCATTGAGGGTAATCGAATGGGCTTGGATATTTTTGTGTTTACCCCCATGGATGTCCATCCCAGCAAAGAGCAGATCCATGCTCTTGTCTTTGATCCAAAGAGCGGGAAATGGTCGCGTAAATGGCGTTCCTTCCCGAACATGATTTATGACCGTTGCCGTATCCAGCGCAGCACGCGCTTTCAGCAATTGCTTCGTTTCCGTGAACGCTATAAACATCTGCTGTTTCTGAATCGTCCACTGCGCAACAAATGGACCATACACCAAACGTTCTCACAAAAGAGTCGCTTCCGGCAGCATATGCCAGAAACATTACTGTATCATTCCTCTGCCGATCTGCACCGAATGCTGAAGCAGAGCCCGGTACTCTATATCAAGCCAGCAAACGGCACAGGTGGGCGCGGTATCCTTAGAATTGAACGGGTGAAGGGTAGTAAAGGGGGCTTTGATATTCAAGGCCGTCGTCAAGATCGCCGGATTATTCCACCCCGAAAGGTCTCTGCCTCCCGATTGGACTCTATCGTTCGACAATGGTGTATTGGTGGACGTTTCCTCGTCCAACAGGGGATCCCACTTCGTCTGCCTGGCGGACGTTTCCATGATTACCGCATGCTCGTTCAAAAAAATGGGCAAGGCGTCTGGGAACTGACAGGTATGGCAGCAAGAGTCGGAGCAGCCCGAAGCGTAACCTCCAATCTTCATGGCGGTGGGCACGCCGTTCGGGCGGAAACGCTGCTAAAGGAATGGCTGGGTAGTCAGGATAAAACCGATAAGGTTATGAAAACTGCCGAGAGGTTAGGACTTGATGCCGCTGCTTTCCTGGAAGAAAGTTTCGGAGCCTTATGTGAGCTCGCTCTGGACCTCGCTATAGATCGCGAAGGAAGAATCTATGTGCTGGAGGTTAATCCAAAACCTGCCCGTGAAGTGTTTGCCCGCTCTGGGGACGGTAACACGTATCGTAAAGCACTAGTACGTCCTTTGGAGTATGCGCTATGGTTATATAATAATAAAGGTGCCCCAGCGGCGGCTAAGACAACTGAGGAATAATATGATACACAAAAACAAAACAACCGCCACTCTGCAGGATGCAGAAGGTGCGGTTGTTTGTTGCGTCATTTTTTTCATTTTTGGCTAAAGCAGCATTTATGAATTCATTGCTGCCATTAGGAATTTATGATTCCGGACTGAATCAGAAGTCTTCTTACTGCAGCGGCTGCCTCGGCACGAGTTATATTCTCGTTAGGCGCCAGCCGCTCATTTCTACCTACAATGATGCCGGCAGAAAGATTCATTTTCACGTCTTTTTCTGCCCATTTGGCGATCGAACCCGAGTCCGTAAAGGATTGTAGCAGCTGTAAAAACTGCTCTTCACTGCGGGAAGAAACTAGCTCCGTAATTTTCATCGCTCTGCTGACGATGGTCATTGCTTCTTGCCGGGTGATGCTGTTATTCGGTCTGAACGTTTCGTCAGGATAACCGGCAATCAGCCCCCTCTCTATCGCAACTTCCATTTCCCGTTCATACCACACATCTGCCGGGACATCACTGAAGGATACAGAACGCTTATCATAATTGACAATTCCCAAAGCTCTGACCATCATAGCCGTGAATTCCGCTCTGGTGATTGCACGCTGTGGCTCATAGAGCGTATCGCTCGTGCCGTTCGCAACGAGCCTGGAGCCCATAACATTAACATCCTGTTTGCTCCAATGCTGCTCGACATCCTGAAACTCTTCCGGATTCCAGATTAATCCGAAGACTCCGGTCTCGAGGCTGTTAATACGCGCATAATAACGTCCATTCTCTATATTTACATAAGTTGGCTGATGATAAATCTCGCCATCCTTGTAGAGAACACCTGTTGTAATCCTCATTCCTTCCGGTACCGGCAACGAATATTCTCCCCAACCTTGACTGGATACGGATCGGGTCTGATTTTTATACGAAGCTTCGATATAGAACTTAACAGGTTGACCTACGGGCTGTACCTGCTCCCTCTTGGCTGCAAGTTTGAATCCTTCAATGTAGCTCTGATCGGCTGCGGTTAATCCTACACGAATCACAAGGTCTTTCGGATTCATATGTTCTTGTCCAAACAGCTTCTGGATTGTATCCAGACTTACATTACCAGCATTCAGCTTGATAGTACCTAAGTCGGTTTCAACCTTAATCACTCCATCCTGATCCTGGAGTTCCTTCAGCTTCTCGCCAGTCAGTTCAGTACTTCTACTGTCTGCTGGTACTTTTACTGGTACTGGATCAGTGCTGACAACATTCGAGTTGCCTGGGTTCTGAGAGTCGCCCGGTTCCTTAGCTGCGATTTGAACCATCTGGAAAATACTGAATTTGTCGATCTGGAACTCTACAAAATCCGGTTTACCTTCAGCGGTGTACCCAATCCGCAGAGGAGAATACACCACAATATCACCGTCACTATGTTCAACATAGATTCTTAGGCGATCTAGGAAGGCATCTCTGGCACTGGAGCTTTGAACAGGAATCTCATTAGCCAACTCAGACAGTGGAATCCGGATAATCGTAGTGATCCCACTGTAGTTGGTCTCAATTCCTCGCGGTATTCCCTGCACTTTAAGGGTCTGGTCACTGGCTAGTGACAACTTCGTAGTACCGATATTAATAGCGTTCGTCTGGAAGGTCTTCTGTTCCTTCAAATCCTTTACCGGTACAATTCTGAAATACAAGTCTGTACCTGCAGCTTCCAGCTGCTTGATACTCGCTTCATCCAAATGAATGGATCCTAGACGAGTGACGATATCCAATGTAATATTACGTCCTGCAAGGGTCAATACGGCCGATGCTGGAATTTCTATAGCTATCTCGTCCGCAAGTGCAGAAGAATCGTCCACGTGATTTATAGTCAGACTTCGATTCGCCAGATCCGGATCATTCGGATTCACAACTTCCACCAAATTAAACATTGTATCGTCGTCCACAATGATTGTATCAATCTTAGTCCCATCCGACATGTTGGTTCTTAGTATGTTGATGCCTTGCTGCAGCGTATTGCCATCGTTATTGATGGACAACTCGGCCTGTCTGGAGGTGGCATGACGGATAGCTCCGTCCTTTGTCACACCTAGTGCCTTGACAATCAGCAGATATTTTTTGGTTGCAGTTTTGCCTTTTCTGGTAAAGGTTGCGGTCAGAATGACGTTGGTCTCCTCATTTTTCCGGTTCACTCTGCCCTTAGCTTCTTTAGCGTTCTGCTCAATTCCGATGACTGCCGGGTGGTTAGAGGTCCATGTAATATCAGCGCTGTACTTTCCAGTCTGCAGCAGCACGAAGCCTTCAGTTACACTTTCCCAAATGTCACCTTCCGCAAAAATTGCAGCATCGTCTATCTTCAGATTTCTTGCTGCCTCATCCACTGCTTCTTGATCACTCAGCTTTTTAACAATGACCGTAAACGTCTTCACTCTAGGTTCGTCCGGCTTGTCCGGATCGGCAAGCTGCACGGTAAGCACTACCTTTACGTCCTCTTCATCCGGACCGGGTCTGCTAATCCGCCCATTGTTGGAGAGAATATCAGGATTACTCGATGTCCAAGTCAATAAGGAACCCGTATCTCCTTTGGTCGTCAAAAACACATTTTTCTTTACAGAAGTCTCGGAATCTCCTGGTGCATATCCAATATTCACATTAAGTTCATCCTGGGGAAGATCAACCAGACTGGTTCCCTTAACCGTGATGTAGAAGTCCTTTTCATGAAAGAATCCATCCTTCGTTACACGAGCGGTCAATCTGACAATCGTATCCTTCAACGGTCGTTTGATTTCACCTGTGTCACTGACAATATCGCTTCTATGGCTGATCCATACTACTTTGGAATCATAAAAGCCCTCCGAGATCAGCTTAATATTATGCGTTACGCTGTCTGCCGTATCCTGATCGGTATAGCCGATTCTCAACAAAGAGATTTCTTCATCCAATTGATCATTAACATCCGCAAGCTTTGCCTTAACGTTAAGGACAAACTCTTTCGTTAAGGTTACTTCACCCTTGCTTACCACTGCAGTCAGAGTCACCATCTGGTCCCCTTCCAGATAACCAGGACGTGTTACCTTGCCGTCTGTGCCGATGACTTCCGCATTTGACGTACTCCAGGCAATGCTGCTGCCGTTGCTGCCTTCCTTCAGCAGTTTCAGCAGTGTCTTCACGTCCTCCTGGCGCTCATTATCAGCCCGGATCATCTTCCAGGTCAGCCCTGCAAGGTCTTCGCTTACGGCTTCACTGTCTGTCTTCGGCTGCTTGATGACTGTCACAACGAATTCCTTCGTCTGGACAACTTCACCCTTGCTTACTTTCGCAATCAAGGTTACCGTCTGGTTCCCATCCAGATAACCAGGACGCGTTACCTTGCCGTCTGTATCAATGATTTTCTTATCCGACGTACTCCAGGTGATGCTGCTGCCGTTGTTACCTTCCTTCAACAGCTCTAGCAGCGTCTTCACGCCCTCTTGGCGCTCGTTATCGGCTCGAATCATCTCCCAGGTCAACCGATCTAAATCTTCAGTAACCGACTGCTCATCGGTACCCGCTGCTTTTTTGACAATAAGAATAAAGGTCTTGGTCTGGACAGAGGAACCGTTCCTGAACTCCGCTGTTAAGGTAACCTCTTGATCCCCTTTCGCGAATGAAGGTCTAGTAACGGTACCGTCAAGCGAGATAACCGCTTCATTCGTAGATGTCCAGATAATCTTACTTCCGTAAGCACCCTCTTCAAGAAGATAAACATCCGAGGTGACAGAAGCTTGCTGGATATTCTTTTCCCGGATCGCGTCCCAGGTAAGATCAGTCATATCCCGAACAATTAGAGAAGCTGCATCCGGCACCTGCAAATCGAAGTTATTCGAGGTGAGTGATGCTGCAGCGTCAATGACAATGGCAGGATCAACTGTGACCGAAGCAAACGCGGAAGCATCGAATTTCTTCGTTGCCTGTCCCGTAAAATGGACTTCGAGTATAGTGTCACTGATGCGCAACACAGTAAAGTCCAGTCCCTCCGGTAGGTTATTGATCGTTACACCAGTGTTAACCTCTTCGGTAAATCTGCCGTTTTTCAGGGTTACCGTCAAGGTCTCCGCAACCGATCCGTTGCCCGCGTCATGGAGAATGTCTGGAGAAGCCATAATGCTCGGCGGCGGAGAACGGAATAAGACTGAGAAGGTTGTTGACGGGATTTCCCCGATAGTCACCTGCGCATTATTTATACTATCCGTGAATTCATGACTGTCTGCATGTCTGGCAATAGATAAGGTCATTTGGGTAGGATTATCAATCATAATACCGCCTACATCCAGTCCAGCCGGCCAATTCACCGCGTATACTGAATCAGTAACGGATGCATCAAAGGTGCCGTTCTTGAGCTCTAGGACCAGTGCATCGGCAATGCTGCCATCATTAAGATCGGATTCATAAACTGGGGAGTGAACGACCAGAAAAGGCTCCTTGTCCTTAAAATCAATCTTAAACGTATTCGTGCTTAGAGATGTCGGACTTCCGACAAGCTTATCAGCCGCTACCTTTACGTAGGCATTGTATACATCCTCCGTCTCCGTTGCAATGCCGTCAAAGCCGATCTGAAGCTCCTTATCAGAGATTCTCTTCAATGTCGCGCTTAGCCCGTCTGGAAGATGTGGAATCTCGATATCAGATAAACTAATATCCGAAGCAAATTTGCCGCTGGTAATAGACAACTGCAACGTCTCTGAAATCTGTCCGCTGCCGTATACAGCTTCCGAGACAATGCCTTTATCCAAGCTCAGCATAGCTGGATCCATGAAGGTAAGACCGAAGGTCTTGGTTGTCAAATCTGAGGAAATCCCGATCAGATTCTCCTTACCGACTGTCACAGACAAGTTATCTACATCAAATTCCTTGCTGTGTTTTATCGCTGCACCAGTTAGCTTGAAGTTAAGCTCGGTATCACTCAGCCGGGACACCTCAAAGCCTAGTCCAGCGGGCAGGTTGTTGACCCGTATTTTGTTCACGTCAATCGATTTGGGCAGGGTTGCTCCAAGGATGTTGACCTTTTGGCTGCCCTTCACCGTACCATCATTGACCTCCGTCTCAGTCAGGGCGCCGCTGCCCTCATCCAGCTCGATTTCAGCGAGAACCTTTTTGAAGTCCCGCTCGTCCAGGCTCGTGTAGTAGGTGAAACCCTTACTCTCACTTGGAGCCAGAGCTCCCGAATCCCAGGTCATCGTGATGCCCGCATCTGCCACCACTTCCTGATTTTTAGGCTTCGGACTGTCATACGCCTCAGAGGTATAAGGATCTACATTGGTAAATCCGAATACGGATGCCTTAGCCTGCGGATTGCTTGAGTAAAAGAAAATAGGTGCTCTCGAACCAAATGCTTTATAGAGTGGATCTGCGTCCGAATTGGTCTTCGCTTCTACGACAGCAACGCCATCCTCCTCTACAGTATGAGTTACCCTATTAGCCGTTACATATGATCCGCCCTGGTCTACCGTATTATCCGGATCCATTGAACGCATATACCTCGCCCCATCCCAGGTCTGGTCGGAGAGATTCTTAATTGTGACGTCATTACGGTAGAATTTGTAATCTTCTTTAAAGCTTATAACCTGCTTAATTTCCATTGTTCCGGCCCAAGTTGAGACGATAGTCGCACTCAGGAGCCCTTTCTCCTTCTGCGAGGTATTCAATACCGTTGTCGGCATTTGCTTGGTGTTCATCACAGCCGAATTGGATTTCGCATATGTATTTCCGTCCACCTTATACCCTACAGCGAACCGTTCCTCGGGAGACCCCGGCAAATAATAATCCACCGGCAGATCCAGACCAGTGCCATAGCCGTCATGGTCTGCACTCATGCCAAGATTACTTCTACTGTTTGTTCCGCGGAAGTCCGCGGGTTTATTGCCCTCGGTGCCGAAATCGCCCCAGTTGCTGATTCCAAGCTCTATATATTTCCCTCCCAGGAAAAGCTCAGTTCCGCCTAATCCGCCATATTCGGCCCTTGCCCCCGCTCCATCTGCAGCCGCATTTACTGTTGCAGGAGCAACAGGAACGATGGACAATACCATAGATAGCACCAACATTATCGCTAACAGCTTATACCTCTTCATTGTTCACTCTCCATTCCTTATAGTCATTTTTTACTGCATTCACTTTTCCGGTGTAAGAAAGATGATGGCTGGAAGCAGCGAATGTTTACTACCTGCCAATCCCAACAGGGAAACTTGCTAACAGGCAGGATGTCCAATTCGTGCCAATCTTTCAGTTTGAGCACCTGCACTCCTCCTTTAAGAGAATGATGTAGTTTCATAAAACCAAATCAATCTCACAAAAAACTCACAAAAACTCGATTGGTGTCGAGATATTTACCCGCAGTACAAAAAAACAGAGCAAACGATGGCTCATTGGCGCTCTGCCTGCATGGGTTATGAAAACTGCCGAGAGGTATAATAATCAACAACAAAATAACCGCTTCTTTGCAGAATGCAGAAAGGCGGTCGTTTGTTTATTTCTTAATATTTTGATTAGTTCAAAAAATAGGGAAGGAAAAAAAAGAGCATCGTGGTGCCCATACAGATAAAGAGCAGAAGTTGCAAATTTTTATCTAATAGATGTTTTATGAACCATAGATAACTCACAATGCACAATAAAAGAACAGCACTATAAAAAAATAAGGAATCATATTGAGGTGCTGTAAATATGTCTCCACCACCAATAGATAAGACTATGCCTATAACTAAAAACCACATTCCTATTCCAATTCCAGCACTTAAAGCAATAAAAAGAAAACTCATTATCATTTTTATGCTCCTTAGACTTACTTCCCAGTTTCTCATCATATGAATTGTAAATATTCCCATTTAACTAATTATCGGATTATCTCCTTTGTTTATGTATACGAAGAACTACAAAATCGGCGACCTGGTTTTTATTTGAAAGCTGAAAGCAAGTCGCCGCTTAGTTATCTGCATATTATCTTATTTTACATACCGATTCCTGATTGCAAATACGACCGCTTGTGTGCGGTCATCGACTTGAATTTTCTGGAGAATTCGATGCACATGAGTCTTAACCGTACTCTCACCAATATAGAGTTTACGGGCAATCTGCTCGTTGCGCAATCCATAAGCCATCTGCTGTAGAACTTGCAATTCCCTTTCTGTAAATGGATCAAGTAATGGTTCATATGAAGCTGAATCCAACGCTTTATCCTCAGGGGCTGACCGCACAGCTTGACCAATCACTTTGGCAGCTACAGTTGTACGATAAATAGCCTCCCCACGGTATGCGGCACGCACAGCATCAACCAATTCGTCAGGTGCAGCATCCTTAAGTAAGTATCCTACTGCCCCTGCGCGGATTCCTCGGTATACGTAGTCTTCTTGGTCAAAAGTAGTTAGGAAAACCACTTTGCAATCCGGCAGAGTTTCAACAATTCTACGGGTCGCATCAATCCCATCTCCCTCATGCATTTGTACATCCATCAGCACTACATGGGGTTCAACTTGAACTGCCAATAGGACGGCCTCATGGCCACCAGATGCTTCACCTACTACCTCCATATCCTCTTGAGCATTAATAATAAACCGCAAGCCATGTCTTACCAGATGCTGATCATCAGCCAAAAGCACCCGGATACTTGGGGTGGTCATAACTTCTCACCTCTTGTTCTATCTTTCGTATCATGCAGTGGAATGTTAAGTGTCAATTTCATCCCCTGTGGCTTCACAGCTTCAACACTTAAAGAACCTCCAGCTCTTTCGCAACGAGCCTTCATACTGGATAGACCAAAGCCAGGAACAACGGCATGCTCTTCGCTGTATATGCCATTATCCTCCACAGACATCGCTAGTTTGCCTTCAATCTCCGAGATACATATTTCAACCTCTGAAGCCTGGGCATGGCGAATAACATTCGTCAGCGCTTCTTGAAGCGTACGATATAGTAATTCAGAAGTCTCTGGAGTCCAAAGACTCGTAGGTTCAGGAGTGAAGAACTTAATTGTAAACCCTGCCATTTCCCGTACCTGATTAACCAAACTGGATAAAGCAACTAAACCAAGCCCAACTTCATCGCTGCCCATCCGGTGTGCAACCGTACGTACTTCTTGCAAGCTATGTTTAACTACGTTCAGAATAGTAATCATTGCTTTATCCGCTTCTGCGGCATCTTTTTTCATCATATAGGGTAAAGCTTGAAGCTGTACAATCGCGGATGTTAACCCATTGCCGATGCTGTCATGAAGATCCATAGAAATCCGACTTCGCTCTTCAAGCACTGCATAATGTAGTAAACGTACAGTCGCCTCCTCCAACTCCCGATGTGTATCTTGCAGTTCTTCATGCGTTTGTTTTAGCTGCGCATGAACCTCCCGCAATTCCTCATAATGGCGTTTAGCAGCTTCATTAGTTTCACGTTTTACTCTGCTCCCCCAAAATAAAATATAGGTTCCTGCATGGGCAATGGAAAAGATCAGGATCTGATTAGGTGCCATTTGACAAATTCCAAAAATGAATGCATCCATACTAATTATGACTGTAGTTAGCAAAAGAGATGTGTAAATCGGTAAGCTTAACACAAGGTATCCTATAAGATAGAAGATGAATTCAGCAGCTCCATTGGCTACATTAAAAAAAATAGCATAGGAAACCGTGACTATCCAGATTATCACCACAGCAGCTATACGCACACGATTACCCCGAAGCCACTCTGGAACCCAAATCAAAATAAGGTAAGGAAGCCGGATTAATATTCCTATGACTAACTCTGTCCAAGCCGCCTCCTTCAGAAGACCAACAAGACTAAAGCACAATAGCAAGCTTAAAATAACGTTTCTAACCTGAACCGAAATAGACAGCCAAACCGCTGCAAAGGTCTGTTTAATGATATCCATCCCATTTCAATTAAATATTTTTGGGTTTATTACTGCAAACGTTGCACCTTTAAATAGAGAAAATAGCGGCTTGCACAGATGTTACCCAGCGGAATAAAAAGCATCGCCGTACTTAAGGAGAGCACAGAATAATGTGCCCCCCACGCGCCTGCCAGTTGACGAATGAGCATAATCACAATAAAAATAACGATGCTGGCCAAAGAGCCTTTAGAAGTTATTCTACCTGTAACAGGATGAATACGCACCTTCATTAGCTTTCCTCTCCAAGCACCCGCAGCTAATCCAACGATCAAGCACACGATACACAGCAGGATTCCAACTGGAGTAATTACAGACTTGCCAATACCAGACAGAAGGGAGTATGCAAGTACAGCAGGCAATATCCATAAGCGGGAGGCTTTCACCTCTTTCTCTCGTAATGCTAATAACATCACAACAATTACAACAATTACATAGTTGAGCATGTTGGTCACCCTCTTTCGTTTTTCTATATTTGTTGAAAATAATACTTTAAGCTTAATTGAACTCCGGCATGTTGAAGTCCATCCACAGATGGATTCTGAACTCAACCGGAAGGTATTAAACGATGCGAATGCAAAAAAACCGCCCATTCATGGGCGGCCTAATCTACATTTTACCTTGTTTAATCCAAGACCATATTCGGTAAGAGCCAAACAAAGACGCAAACAATAAAAGTGCCAACATGATCAGCCAAATGCCCAGCCGATTTATATCCCGTAGCCCAAATACATTAGAGAATACAAATACACCACAGACTATAAAAAGTACATACATAAAAACATTAGGAATTACCCAAATAATCCGCAGCTTTATGTTTCTATTCTTCAACCCTGTCGCCTCCTTTGGAGTGTCATCTTTATTATACAAATAATTGATAGCAAAATTTAGAAACATCAAAAAAAGGCAAACCTCCACTTACGAGGTTTGCCTTTTTTTGTTTTCCAAATCTAAATCGCGATACTCCTATTCGCTAACCGATGCGTTGTCGTACAAGTCTATCAACTCATTGAAGGAGGTGATAATTACATCGGAGCCCTTCAGCTCATCCTGACGTCCAAACCCTGCATATGCACAGCCGATGACGGTTTGAGCATTTCCCTTACCTGCCTCCACATCGGACGAGCGATCGCCTACCATCCAGGCACTCTTGATTCCATGATTGTCCAGCAAAATGCGCAGCAATTCTGTCTTCGTCGCAGTGCCTTGACCACCCGCACTATACAATCCTTCAAATAACTCTTTAAGCTCATGCACCACAACTATACTGTGAATGTATTCCTCCAGCCCATTACTAGCCACAAACAATCGTACTCCACGCTCTTTTAGGGCAGTCAGTGTTTCGACCACTTCAGGATACAATAACGTCCCACCTGCTTCAAGTCCTTCGACCTCTAGCTGCAACAGCAGCTCATCTGCACGGCGGTGTACCGCCTCATCGGCATCAGGCATAACCTTCTTCCAAATATCTGCCAATAGCATCCCTAAGCTGCTTAGAATACGCTCCTCCGGTGGTGTAGGTCCTGCATATAGTCCCTCTTCCCGCAAAATATCGAACATTTTATGATATGCAGGTAATAAAAGACTTTCAGTCTGGAACAATGTTCCATCCATATCAAAAACAATCGCTTCCGGCTTGTTCAACTCCGAGTGAACCGCGTTCAGTTCTGTTCCTTGTACCTCATTACTCATCTGTTGTTCCTCCCCATTCTCTTTTGCTTCAGGTAAGCACATTCATCTGCACGAATTCTCCAGTACAAGCCCTATGATATATGATATCACTTCAGAATGTCCATGCTCTCCACATTTCTTGTTGCAGTTTATATTTCATTATGATATATTTCAATCTGTAATATAACACATTGAAATATAAAGGAGAGATATCCATGTCACTTCAATTAATCATGCGCTTTCTCAAGCAGCCTGCTACTATCATCGGGATCATAACTGCACTGTTGTTCCAAGTCTTTTTCAGTTTGATCTGGATTACAGGCTATGACCATGTAACCGATCGAGTAGATCGGTTGCCCATTGCTATAGTGAATGAGGATGGTGCCAATGCCCAGCCCATTGCCGAAGGGATTGCAGGCTCGCTGCAGTTCGTAACTAAACAGGACTTCACGCTGAAGGAAGCCCAGAAAGAGCTGGAAAATCGGAAAATTCGTATGATTATTAATATTCCGCAAGGGTTTACCGGACAGATCAGCAATCCTTCCACAAAGGCTGAACTCCGTTACCTCGTAAATGAATCCAATCCGCAAATGGTTAGCAATGTTATGCAGACTGTAGCCCTTAAAGTCACGGCTGCCATGAACACTCAAAGCAGTGATGCAGCACTAAACCAAACCCTTGAAGCTATGAAACTGCCGAAGGCACAAGCAGAGGTCATCAAAAGTGCGGCAAGCAGCCGAATCTCCGCAAACGTTCAAATCATCAATCCCACAACTAACTTTGCACAAACTATGGTTCCGTTAATGATTGTTACTGCCTCCTTTACCGGAGCTATGTTGCTCGCTATGAATCTCCAAAAATCGTCCTCCAACCTGTCTGGCCAATTCGGTAAATGGGATCGTTTGGCAGCACGATTCGTAATCATGGGTGGAACAGCCATAATCACATCACTAGTGGGAACTATGATGGTTAACTCACTAGGGATTCACTCTAGCCGCGGTTTTCTACTCATGTGGCTGTTTGAATTCACCGTTATTCTCTCCTGTATGATCCTTGCCCAGTTCAGTCTGCTGCTTCTTGGGGACGCTGGCGCCTGGTTAAATATTGCGCTGCTCTCCATCCAAATGTTGGCTTCCGGCGCAACGATTCCTCGTGACGTATTGTCTCCGTTTTATAGCTGGATCGGTCCCTTCTCACCTGCTTACTACGCGGTAAATGGTATGCTCGACCTGGTTATCGGAGGTAATGGTATATGGAAAGATATGTTCTACCTACTCTGCATTGGCGCAGCAATAGCTGGATTAAGCATTATCCTAACCTTCATTCGTAAGGAAACTCAGTTATCGAGAGAGCAAGAGCCTGTACCAACAAATGCGTAATGATGTAGTTTGTCACTTCGATTATGCCAATTCAAATTGAGAGCGATATGCAGTTGTGATATGGTAGGAGGTGAACGAAAGGAGCGGTAACGATTCATGAACATACAAGATGTGATTCTAGGATTATTATGTGAAAAACCTCAATCGGGTTATGAGATAAAACGGCATTTCGAGGAATACTTCTCTTTTTTCTTTGATGCTAGCTACGGCACTATCTACCCAACCCTAAGTAAGATGGAAAAGCTAGAGCTAATCACCAAAGAATCCGTACGCCAGGAAGGCAAACCTGACAAAAATATATTTACTATTACCCCTGCCGGCTTGAATCAGTTCCATGCTTACTTGCAAAGACCGGCCGAAAAGGAAGTGCTGCGTTCAGATTTTTTTATGCATCTGTATTTCGGAGATAAGACCGATAAAGAGAACATAGATAATCTACTTCGGCAAGCATTGATAGAAAAGCAGGCAATGTACGATGATCTTGATCAGAAATTAAAGCAACTAGATTGCAAACTGTCCCCTTACCAAAAGCTGTGTATGGAATTGGGCCTTGTGCAATATGAAGCCTTTATCAAAAAAGTTCAAAGTGTGCTGGAGCCTGAATAAATATCGTTTGGGCAGTGGGTTTCCTATTTTTTAAGGGGATCTGCTGCTTTTTTAATGTGATATTAAAAAAAGAACCGGCAGCATGCACAATTCTGTGCTTGCTGTACCGGTTCTTTTTTTAACAAAAATGTGTAATCTATCGACTACACTCTGTCAAAGCTAGAAATTAGCTCATCGAGAACATCTTTGCTTACCATTTTACCTTTGAAATTGATGAGGTTCTCTGCGCTTCCGGAGAAGATACAAGTTGGCTCATATTTTCTAAGAATAATTTTCTCTCCATCTACAAAAATCTCGAGCGGGTCTTTTATGTCAATTCCCATCGTTCTACGTAGTTCAATAGGAATTACGATACGTCCCAATTCATCTACTTTTCTTACTATGCCTGTCGCTTTCATCATCGTACATCCTCCCTTGAATTCACATTAATAATCATTTTTGCTAAAAGCTATGTAGGCTTCTATGTGATAGTAATGATTACGCTATACTCTAATATTAAAGTGCTATTCATTCCCTGTCAATTTTATTTCTACAAAATATGATATTTATCGACAATTATTCGACAAAATGATGTACGTTTTCGACAAAATGCTGTAAAGCGAACCAAATTATTCGTCTTGAAATTAATAAATATCCAACATTGCGATTACAAATTAGCTTGCAGAGTATCCCTATTGATACCCTCATTTACCCAATACATCAAGTCTGGAAACACTCCGACGTAAATAAGAGCATAGATATGTTTAGTAGATTTAATACAGACTATTTATGCTTTATGCATCAACTTTTTTCGACAATCTAGCTTTCAACTATGTACTGGTTTAATATAAGTATTACATATTATTAATAGAAAGATCAAATATTGGATAAATTTAGTATAATTAATTGAATTTAATTACAAAAAAACCGACCAGTGATCTCTGGTCGATCTATTCTATCGTTATAGTGGCTTCTCCGTAACCCTGCCATTCGCATCAACAATTGCATTATAAGAAAGGTTATTCATTAGCTTGATCGTCTTCCTATTGTAAGAATCATCCATAAAGTTGGGCTGTCCCCCAATAATCTTGACTGGTGTAATCTTACTCGTCACCTGGGCATCATTAATCTCAAAATTCACTAGCATCGAGTGAAGCGTCTTTTCTCCACCACGTGTTGAACGATTAAACACAAAGTTTCCAAGTGAATAATAGATCGGTTTATTTTTGTAGTATTCAATGCCCATCAGGCAATGGCTGTGTGCGCCGAGTATGATATCAGCACCACTATCAATCATCTGTTTGGCTAGCGTACGGGCATATTTTTCAGGGTAATCCTTAAACTCTTCATTCCAGTGAATGTACACAACCGTGTAATCATTCTCCTTAGACATCTTCTGAATAGCCGTAAGCATAGGCTGCGAGGTGTACGCTGAGGCAGCTCCCGGTTTATTGTTGCCGGCATACCAAGAAGGGCCTGAAAGCACTCGACTTACCCCTAAGATAGCGATCTTCTTCCCCTTTACCGTCCGTGTATACGGTTTGAACGCTTCCTCTACATCTTTGCCTGCTCCTGTATGGCCAATTTTGTTTCGATCCAGATGCACCAGTGTGTCGAGCATAGCGTCTGTTCCGAAATCTAATATGTGATTATTAGCCAAAGATACGCCGTCAATCCCAGCATAGGTTAAGCCACTAAGCACTGTTGGTTTGGACCTAAAGGCAAAGGTCTTCTCTGCAGCCTTCCCTCGAATAGACACTGGCGTTTCCAGATTCGCGAAGGAAATATCTGCCTTTTGCAAGGTAGGTGCGACTTTCACAAACGGAAAGTTCACTCCGTATTTCGCGATCTGATCACCCACAAAACCATCCAAGAGAATATCACCAGCAAAAGCAAGTCTGATAGGTTCTGAAGATGGCGAGGCTGCACTAGATGCAATCGTCGAAGGGAGGATAAGTGATAACATAAGGGTTGTGAGTATCATTCTTCGCAGCATATTCGACCCTAATCTCAAAAATACAGCCTCCTATCATCAGCATTATCTATATTAGCTTATTCTAGCTTACTGGAAATAGATTACTAATTTAAGGGTAAGAAGACCTGTTATCCCTTTGATTTTTTCAAAACAGCCCGGAAGCACTGTAACCCCCCCCACAAATCTGTGGACACAGCATCTGCAGGCAACTCAAAATCCGTCTCCCCCCAATATTGAAAACCAGCCTGCAGCAGCAAATCATTCATAAGATTTAAGTTTACCGTTGGGTAATCAAACGTTAGCACGAGCAACCCTTCTTCATTCAACGTTCGGTGAAACTCCCGTAAAGTGCCCACCGTATCCTCTAAGGTCAAATGCTCCAGCACTGATATGCAAAAAATAGTGTCAAAGCTCTCGTCCTCATATGGAAGAGCCGCAAGATTGGCCTGAGCAAGATGCAAGTTGTTAGTTCTTCTAGCTATAACCTGTTTCGCCGCTTTTTCCCCGATCTCATCTGTAATTGCTTCTAGGATGTCCTCCCGGTAAATAACCCTGCTGTCCATATCGCAAGCATAAACCTCTGCACATACCCCAGCTAAATAAAATTTCAAGGGATGAGGAATTCCACAAGCAGCGTCCAGCACCACACCATGTGGAGAAATGAAGTTAATACACCACTCATATTCAAAGGGACGGCTCCACCAGGATTCTGGCAAATCATAAATTAACTTCTCACGACTTGCATCTGAGTTTACAAAAAAACGCGAGACAAAGGGATGTGTTGGCATGGCCAGGACTCCTTTTTAACGGAATTTAAGGTAGTGAGAGTATATTCATGATTTTCTGATTCATTCCATAACCTTACATAGACTAGAAAAAGACGGCTGCTCCCGAAGGAAACAAACCGCCTTTTTAAGGACCTACACTTATGAGAAGTATGAAAGCGGCTTCGCTTCAACTCCATGTTTCTCGATCAGCGTATCCAATAGCTCAGACCATTCTGCATCCACCGTGCATTGTTCAGGATGTGCCTCAAACCAAACAACCGACTGCTTTATCCCTTCAGTGAAAGGGACGGTCGCCTGGAAATCAGGCACGAGACGTTTGATTTTACGATTGTCAAAAACACTGCTGACCGCTTGATCGCCGATCAAGCCATCCGCTGTCCCTGAAGGAGTGAAGGCTGTGATAAAGTCTGTAGAGATATGAACCACTTTCGGCTCCACCCCTGCCGCTCGCCCGATAGCCGCATAGATCTGATTCCAGTTCAATACCTCGTCAGATGTAATATGAATGGCCTCCCCAATCGCATCCGGATGCCCTAGCAATCCGACGAACCCTTTTGCAAAATCTGAGTTATGCGTCAGTGTCCACAAAGATGTTCCATCTCCATGAATCACTATAGGCAAGCCGCGACGGATACGATCTATCAAGGACCATGGATGCTGTCCACTCGTGAGTGCCGCAGGGATGGCAGTGTTTCCGTAAGTATGGGAAGGACGAACAATCGTTGCCGGGAACCCGCTGCTCTTGTGTGCTTCCATCAATAGCTGCTCGCAGGCTATTTTATTCCTCGAGTATTCCCAATAAGGGTTCTCCAGGGGTGTCTCTTCTGTGATTACATAATTACGCTGCGGTTTCTGGTACGCCGAGGCTGAGCTGATAAATATATATTGCTTCGTCTTCCCTCTGAACAGGTCAATATCTGTCTGCACATGTTCCGGTGTAAAAGCAATCCAGTCCACCACTACGTCGAATTCGTAATTTCGTAATATTTCGGCAGCCTCCGCCGGGTTACGAATGTCTCCTTGAATCACCTTCGCCCCATCCGGAACGAATTCGCCTCTTTGTCCTCTGTTGAACAAATACAGCTCGATCCCTTGCTCTACGGCAAGCGGGGAAACAGCCTGACTAATCAGTCCCGTACCTCCGATAAATAATACCTTCATTTCAAACGCTCCTTATAGAGGATGTTCAAAAAGTCCGCTTTTGATCACGAAGGATCACAAGAAGCGTACCCGACATCGAATATTGAATTCAGGCAAAACTTCCGCTGCTCACGTAGCTAACACTACGCTCCGCTCCTCAGTTTCTACCTT
>NZ_NFUX01000189.1:0-286 GCF_002264385.1 Paenibacillus sp. VTT E-133280 | reverse complement strand
CATCACCGTAAAAATATTCGTCTTATGCCAAGCCAATTCTGCACTGCTAATCGCATACTTGTCTGTCGGCAGCTTTCCACCACCTTTTACAGTTAATACACGCTCTACGGTAGCTACAGATTGCGCTCTTGTTGTGTTTTCCTTTTCTCCTAGCTTGCCTACGCCCAGTCCTGAGATTAAGCCCGACTTCGCAGCCAGATACATCCACTTGTCGTCTTCCTTTGTCTGTAATCCAGTTGCTCGAGCAGCAATACGTGCCATCTCTTGACGGGTTATTGTTTTGTTC
>NZ_NFUX01000031.1:0-74633 GCF_002264385.1 Paenibacillus sp. VTT E-133280 | reverse complement strand
ATTACCGGAGCACAGCTGGCGTTTGATGCGGCAGGTCATGCAGAGATTACTAGTGCAGTTATTGACCTTACCTGGCCTGAACTTGCTGCGCCAAGTATTGAGACTGTGACGGCAGGGAACGGACATATTCGTATTACTTGGAGTCCCGTATATGGTACCGATAGTTACGCTGTATATCAGTCTACAGCTTCAGGTGTTTATGCAGCTGAGGTAGCTACTATAAGTGGCTCTGAGAACAGTTATGATGCTGTCGGGTTAATTAATGGAACTGCTTATTATTTTATTGTTAAGGCTGTTAATCCTGACGGTATCAGTCCAGCTTCCAATGAAGTAACTAGAACGCCTCAGGTTCCAGCACCAGGTGCGCCAATCCTTCATTCACCTGTGGCAAGTAATGGCCTCATCGGCTTAACATGGGATCCGGTGAAGGGTGCAATAGGATACACTATCTACCAGGGGATTTCTTCTGGAATCTACGAGACGAAAGTAGCTACGGTGAGCGAATCGGTATATAACTATGATGTGACAGGGCTAATCAATGGCGAATCCTATTATTTCGTAGTTAAGGCATCCAATCCGGGAGGGGAGAGTGCAGCTTCTAACGAAGTTAGCACGAAACCAAGAACATCACCATCTGCACCTACGGACTTAATAGCAGTAGCCGGAGATGGCGAGGCAACTGTAACATTTGCAGTTCCTGATTCGAACGGGGGAACCCCAATTACGAATTATGAGGTTACTGCTTCTCCGGGTAATATCGTAACGGTTGGGGCAACAAGTCCAATAACGGTAACAGGTCTAGCGAATGGAACAACTTATTCGTTTTCAGTTAAAGCGATTAATAGCGCTGGTAGTAGTGTAGCCTCTGAAGTTTCGAACTCCGTGACACCGAAGTCATCAACGGAGGTTGAGATTACACCTACACCTACACCTACACCACAAACACCAACATCAACAACGGCTCCAACTGTAACTGCAACACCAACACCATCAAGTAATATCGTTGAGGTATTGGTGAACGGTAAGGTTGAAAATGCCGGAACAGCAACGGTGTCTGAGCAAAATGGACAGACGATTACAACGATTGTTGTGGATCAGGCGAAAATAGAGCAACGTATCGACAAGGAAGGTCAGAATGCAATTATAACTATTCCTGTAACTGCTACCTCAGATGTGATCATTGGAGAGCTAAATGGTCAAATTATCAAGAATATGGAGCAAAAACAGGCACAGTTAATCATTCGTACTCCAAAAGGAACTTATACGTTGTCAGCAGCACAGATTGATATCAGTGCTATTTCAGAACAGTTTGGCACAGGCATTGCTCTAAAAGATATGAAAGTACAAATTTCAATTTCTGTTCCTACTGCGGATGTACTGAAAAGGATAGAAATGTTGTCAGGAAAGGAAGGGCTAACGCTGGTAGCTCAGCCATTAGATTTCACAGTGAAGGTTACTTACGCTGGGAAAACTATTGAAGTCACTCAGTTTAATACTTATGTAGAAAGAACGATTCCTCTTGCGGATGGCGTAGACCTGAAGAAGATCACAACTGGACTAGTATTTAAAGCGGGAGGCACGTTCCGTCATGTACCGACGCAGATCGTTGTTATTGATGGTAAAGGTTATGCGAGAATACACAGTTTAACGAACAGTACGTATTTCATAGTTCAAGATCCGCAGAGCTTCAAGGATGTCACCACCCATTGGGCTAAGGATATTGTTAATGAAATGGCATCACGTAAGGTTATTAATGGTATCGGCAACGAGTTGTTCAACCCTAGTCAGGAAATTACACGTGCAGAATTTGCAGCTATTATCGTTCGTGGATTGGGATTGAAGTTAGAGAGCGGCACTACAACCTTTACAGATGTAAAGATCTCAGATTGGTATAATGATGCGGTACAGACAGCTTACTCCTATAAACTAATCAATGGTTTTGAAGATGGAGCTTTCCGTCCAACAGACAAAATTACTCGCGAACAGGCGATGAGTATGATTGCTAAAGCTATGATTATTACCGATTTGAAAGCTAAGCTTCCTTCCATAGAAGCGAGTGAGCTGCTGCATTCTTACACGGATGCGATTGAAGCATCGGGATGGGCTAAGAGTGGCATTGCAGATACTCTGCAAGCAGGAATTATCACAGGTAGAAGCGGAAATGTACTCGCGCCAAAAGCCTTTATTACGAGAGCGGAAGTTGCGGCTATCATTCAAAGATTACTACAACAATCAGATTTGATTTAATTCACGGTTATGGTTTCAGAGGATCCTTCATGCAGGTAGAGCTGCGGAGGATCCTCTTTGTATTATTAGCTTAGACAGAGACTTCTGGCTGAGGATGTCCCTCTTCTGCTTTGTTATTGACAAGAAGAAAAATCCAGATCATAATAACATATGAGCACTTGTTCATATGTTATTATGATCTGGAGCTTTTGAATACCGCTGTGCGCGCATACAAATACTATCTTGCTGAAGGTAAATAGGAGGTTAATCATGAATAAGAACAAGAATAATCACAACCCTCAGATTGAACATGTAGACGTGCAACACTCCGATCACGATCACAGCGATCACAATCATTCCCATGCAGGACACGATCATTCCCACGGACCTCACGGTCATCATCATTTTGATCCTAGCGGAAACAAAAAAGGACTAATGATTGCATTAATAATTACGGTAGGAATTATGTTTTTGGAGTTTTTTGGCGGACTGGTCACTAACAGCTTAGCGTTGCTATCGGACAGTGGGCATATGCTAAACGATGCAAGCTCTTTAGCATTAAGCCTAGTGGCGGTCTGGTTTGCAACTAAACCTGCATCTCCCAATAAAACGTATGGATTCCATCGGTTTGAAATTCTAGCGGCACTATTGAACGGGGTGACCTTATTTGTAGTTGCTGGTTTTATCA
Organism: Paenibacillus sp. VTT E-133280; assembly: GCF_002264385.1. Lineage (NCBI taxonomy): Bacteria > Bacillati > Bacillota > Bacilli > Caryophanales > Paenibacillaceae > Paenibacillus > Paenibacillus sp. VTT E-133280. The sequence continues at coordinate 71,719 of NZ_NFUX01000031.1, read as the reverse complement.
TCGTGGAAGCTTATGGTCGATTCTTTGAGCCGCCTACGGTTGCAAGTGGTTCTATGATGCTGATCGCGTGTATAGGTCTACTAGCCAATGTTGCTAGTGCTTGGTCTCTTATGAGAAAAGGGGATGTAAAGAATAACATTAACCTTCGCAGCGCTTATCTACATGTGCTTGGCGATGCTTTGGGCTCGGTAGGGGCTATTGTTGCGGGTTTAGTTATGATGACTTTTGGCTGGTATATTGCCGACCCAATTATAAGCGTACTAGTTGCTCTATTAATTCTTAGAGGCGCTTGGGGAATCATCAAACATACCGTTCATGTTCTTATGGAAGGTACACCGATTACAGTCAATCCAGCTGAGGTGAAGGCAGTTCTAGAAAATATCGAGGGCGTTATAAATGTTCACGATCTTCATATTTGGACAATTACCTCGGGCCTTGATTCACTAAGCTGTCATCTCTTAATCAAAGATCAGGAAGATGATCAACGTATTTTGCAGCAAGCCATTCAGTTAATAGCGGAAAGCTTCAAAATCCAGCATACTACTATTCAAATTGAGACATCGGTGATATCCCATGAAATGATGAAAGTCTAATTATATTTTATATTTTGAATAGATTAGGGAGGCTATAGTATAATAAAACTATATGGAAAGGAGTGATTGGTGCATGGAAGATCATACGCACGAGCACGAATCATGTAGCACGGGTGAACGGAAAAGTCATCACTCTGAGAAGACTAAAAAGAACCTGGTTAGCCGACTCAATAGAATTGAAGGACAAGTGAGAGGGCTAAAGGGATTAATTGAGAAGGACACCTATTGTGATGATGTGCTGCATCAAATCTCTTCAGTCCAATCTGCTTTGAACGGCGTAGGGAAACTTTTGTTAGAACATCATATGAAGAGCTGTGTCGTGGAACGAATTCAAGATGGTGAAAATGAAGTGTTAGATGAGTTATTAATTACTATCAATAAATTAATTAAATAAATAAATTGATAATAGAAAGGATTCGTTGGAATCCTTTTTTTATTTAGATTCATATATAGTGTAGGGGGGTATACTAGTGTTGTTAGGAGATATACTGAAGGAGGACGACCCATATGAACGTAGAGGTATTTACAACACCGACTTGTGAGGATTGCAGAAATTTTAAAAAGTTCTTAAGTGAGCATCATATTCCATTTTCTGAATTTAATATTGCAGATCATCCTGACCATGCAGATACGTTATTTAATCGAACTGGAAAAAGGCTGGTTCCTACCATTTTCATTAACAATCAGGTATTTTTCGGATTTGTGTTCAATCGTCAAGAAATTGAGAAACAGTTACTTGTCTAGTGTTTAGTTCCGGATAATTTCTTTGAGCATGATAAGTTAGCTCACGATTGGGTATATATAGAGTAGGGGACTATACTAAATTACATCCTGAGAGGAGCTTTTATGATGTCACATCAAAACTATAAAGCGTGTATTGAAGAGTGTTTAAAATGTATGGTAGCTTGTAATCACTGTTACTCATCTTGCCTGGAGGAAGATCATGTAGCAATGATGAAGGAGTGCATTCGCCTGGATCGTGAATGTGCAGATATATGCGGATTCACTGCGCATGCCCTTTCAATGAATAGTAAATATGCCAAGGCCTTATGTTTAGCTTGTGCAGAGGCTTGTGAAGCTTGTGGCAACGAATGCCAAAAACATGACCATGATCATTGCCAGCAATGTGCAGAAGCATGTTTTGCCTGTGCGAAAATTTGCCGTGAAATGGCCGCTTAACTCAGTAGGACTCTCTTCAGAGAGGATTCATGAAGGAGTTTTCTCAGAAACAGGATTTCTGTTACTGAGAGGACTCCTTTTTAAGTGTTTGGTGTATAGCTTGTCGCTTGACATAATATAGGGTAGGGGGGTATACTAATGTCTAGAAGAGGAAGATACAAACAATAGAAATCATCACAAAAGTGGAAGAGGTGTTTATATAATGACTACTGCTGCGGCGGGACAATCACAAACTTCATTACAAATCACAGGGATGACTTGTGCTGCTTGTGCAAACCGCATAGAAAAAGGCTTGAACAAGTTAGAAGGTGTAACAGAAGCCAACGTAAACTTTGCAATGGAAAGGGCTACAGTGACTTATGATCCGAGTATAGTGGACGTAAGTAAAATGGAAGCAAGTATTCAGAAGCTCGGGTATAGCACGGCTAAAGAAGCTGTAGATTTACAGCTTGTAGGTATGACATGCGCTGCTTGTGCATTGAAAATTGAAAAGACTCTGAATAAGCTACCAGGTGTAAGCATAGCCAACGTGAACTTTGCGATGGAAACAGCACATGTCGAATATAATCCCGTTGAAGTTTCTGTATCTGATATGCAGCAGCGGGTGGATAAGCTTGGATACAAGGCTGTTCTCAAACAAGAGCAAGGTGATCCAGCCAAACAGCGACAACAAGATTTAACCAAGCAAAAACGCAAGCTTCTAATCTCCGCGATTCTATCCTTTCCATTACTGTGGGCTATGGTGAGCCACTTTTCGTTTACTTCGTGGATTTGGCTGCCTGACCTTTTTATGAATCCATGGTTCCAATTGATTTTGGCAACACCAGTTCAATTTTATATTGGTAAACAATTTTACATCGGTGCTTATAAAGCAATACGTAACGGCAGTGCGAACATGGACGTTCTAGTTTCCCTTGGGACCTCGGCGGCGTTTTTTTACAGCTTGTACCTAACCATAGTTTGGGCTGTAAATGGTGGGAGCGCGCATCATGGACCAGAAATGTATTATGAGACGAGTGCAGTATTGATTACCCTGGTTCTAATGGGAAAATTGTTCGAATCCTTGGCAAAAGGACGGACATCTGAAGCTATTAAATCCTTGATGGGACTGCAAGCCAAGACAGCTTTAGTTGTCCGTGACGGTGAAGAATTAAGCATCCCTGTAGAGGAAGTTATTACTGGTGATATAGTACTTGTTCGTCCAGGGAATAAAGTACCTGTAGATGGTGAAGTGCTGGAAGGGATCTCGTCGGTAGATGAATCCATGCTGACAGGGGAAAGCCTTCCTGTGGAAAAGAAAGCCGGAGATTCCGTCATTGGAGCGACGATTAATAAAAACGGTATGCTTCGAATTAAGGCCACAAAAGTAGGGAAAGAAACCGCTCTTGCGCAGATTATTAAAGTAGTAGAAGAAGCGCAAGGTTCGAAAGCTCCTATTCAACGGGTCGCAGATGTTATCTCCGGTATTTTTGTTCCTATTGTTGTTGGGATTGCCGTTATTGCATTCTTGGTGTGGTACTTCATCGTAACACCGGGTGATTTTGCAGGAGCTCTGGAAAAAGCAATCGCCATTCTAGTTATCGCTTGCCCTTGTGCCTTGGGTCTGGCTACACCAACCTCCATTATGGCTGGTTCCGGACGTGCAGCTGAACTGGGAATCCTGTTCAAAGGCGGAGAGCATTTAGAGCAAACACATAAAATTGACACGATCATCTTAGATAAAACAGGTACAGTAACAAAGGGGAAACCCGAGCTTACCGATATTTTGGTCGAAGGTAATGAGACAGAATTTCTTAGACTGGTGGGTGCAGCTGAGAAGAATTCAGAACATCCACTGGCAGAAGCTATTGTCGCAGGCATCTTGGAAAGAAATATTGAAATGCCAGCGACAGACTCTTTTGAAGCGATACCGGGGTATGGGATTAAGGCTGTCGTGGAAGGCAAGGAGCTGTTAATTGGTACTCGGCGTCTCATGGACAAATACGGCGTAGAGGCAAGTCATGCTTATAAGATCATGTCTACTTTAGAAGAATCCGGTAAAACAGCAATGCTTGTGGCTATAAATAAAGGGTACGTGGGTATGGTAGCTGTTGCGGACACCATCAAAGAAACCTCTCAGGCTGCTGTCAGTCGCTTGAAAGGAATGGGCATCCAGGTCATCATGATTACCGGAGATAATGAACGTACGGCAAAGGCCATCGCAGCTCAAGTTGGCATTGATCATGTACGCGCTGAGGTGCTTCCAGAAGGAAAAGCGGAGGAAGTGAAAAAATTACAAGCGCAAGGAAAGATAGTAGCTATGGTTGGCGATGGCATTAATGATGCTCCAGCCCTTGCAACTGCAGATATTGGGATGGCTATCGGTACCGGTACGGATGTGGCTATGGAAGCAGCGGATGTTACTTTAATGCGAGGCGATCTATCCAGTATTCCTGATGCCATCTACATGAGCCGTAAAACGATGACTAATATTAAACAAAATCTATTCTGGGCACTTGGCTACAACTCACTTGGCATCCCAATTGCAGCACTTGGTTTCTTGGCTCCATGGGTAGCGGGTGCGGCAATGGCTCTCAGTTCGGTTTCCGTTGTTCTTAATGCACTACGTCTGCAACGTGTGAAGATCCGTAACTAAATGGTTAGAGGAATGGAGACGGAGATCATGGGAGAAATCACGAAAATTGCAATTGCGCCTCCAATTCAAGTGGGGGGAAGCCTGTTTACGCCTGAGCAGCTTGCTACAATAGGAGTTATTCTAGGGACGAATGCAAAAATTGAAATGACATCTTTTAAACAGCTTTATTTGGAGGTTCCTCTGGAACAGCGTGAAGAGATCGTAGAACAACTTGAGCTTCTAGGCTTGGAAGTATATTCAGCTGGTTTTGTCACGAAAAGCCTGATTGCCTGTAATTTCTGCAGAGGGGCTGAGGAAGCAGGTCTGGCAGTTGCACAGAAATTAAATCAGTCCATAGCAGGGATTGAAACACCTATGCCACTGAAGATTGGTTATGCGGGCTGTGCACTCGGTACTAGTGAGCCTTTGCTGAAAGACATTAGCGTTGTCAAAATGCGTAATACCTATGAGATTTTTGTTGGAGGAGAACCGAAAGGGCTTAAAACTTCGATTGCACATTCCCTTAGGTCAGGGCTAAGTGAAGATCAAATCATTCCAGTAATTTTATCATTGATTAACTACTATAAGGCCAACGCTAAAGGCAAAGAGAAATTCAGGAAATTCATTGACCGGATGACGATAGAATTGCTGCAACAAGTTGTTGCTGTGGGGTAAGGTTATAATGTTAAGAGGGGCTTCCTTTACAGGAGCTCCTCTTTTTTATGTGATCTAAGAATAATGCTACGAAATGCAAAGTTTGTAAAATTAATAAACTATTTAAGTAAATAAAGTGTTAAAATTTATAAAAATAATACCTTTATTATCAAGATAAATAGATGCCATAGGGGATGGCATGGAAGATGCGATGATCATTATATAAACAAAATGAGAGGGAAGTTGACCAAATTATGATCAATCTTAGTTTAGAGCGACAACAGCAAGTTAGCTATATTGGGATTACTGAGGCTGATTTAAATGTATTGAAAGGGAAGGAAAAAGAATTCAGGCAAATCGTAAGCTCCCTTGTAGATGAATTGTATAAGCAGATGATAGAGGAGCCTGAGCTACTCCATATCATTGAACAGCACAGTACACTTGATCGATTGAAGGAAACGCAGCAGTGGTATTTTTTATCCATGGCCTCGGGTGTGATTGATGAAGCCTTTATTGAAAGACGCCTGCTTATAGGTAAAATTCACTCGCGTATTGGTCTGACAACGAATTGGTATTTGGGTACTTACATATTATATTTAGATCTCGCTACAGCTTATTTTGAACGGATATTACCGACTGATTGGAAACCCGTCATACATGCATTAACCAAGATGTTTAATCTGGATTCACAGTTGGTTCTTGAAGCCTACGAAGTCGATGAAAAAGCAAAAATAGAAAATTTATTGGAAAAGCAAAACCACTTGCTTACAGGTGTTAGTTCTGCGGTTCAAGAATTAGTATCCTTAATGGTTCAACTGAAAGATAGCAGTGAATCCATCGAGGAATTAGCTAGTAAGAATGCTGATTATCAAGAGAAAACACATAAAACTGTGTTATATCTCGACAAAGAGGTAGAGTCTATTCATCAAGTGGGTACAATGATTAGGGAAGTGGCTGATCATACGCATCTTTTGGGCTTAAACGCAGCCATTGAAGCAGCAAGAGCAGGGGAGTACGGAAGAGGTTTCGAAGTCGTCGCGAATGAAGTACGCAAGTTAGCTCGCCGCTCTAAAGATTCAATAGGAACGATTGATGAGAAGCTGAATAATATCAACTCCACACTGTCCAAGGTGAAAAAAGAATCAGAACACAATTCCATGTATTCCAGAGATCAGGTGAAGGGCTCTCAAGAACTGGCTTCCTTCGTGAATCTGATTGAAAAAGTGACCGTCGAGTTAGAAAACTTGAAATAATCAAGAATGTCTTATATTGCGGATCGAGTGTTAAGTACTCATTTCTGGTACAAGGAGTGATGAGTGTGCCTGTAGATCATCATGAACAAGATGCAGAAAATTCATCTAGAAAGATTCTAGCAGGATTAGGGTGACGATTTTTACCCATGGCAAGATTCCTGAACCATTCTGACAAATATCTGGTCCCCAGTACGATTACGGAGGACATGCTCGAATGGCAACCTGCAAGCCTGATCAAGGGCAATCTCTTCGAGGAGATAATGAAGCTAAAGCAACAGCCTGAAAAGAACATTCAGATCCCTGGTAGTCCGAAATTAGTCAGATCCCTATTACAAAATGGATTGTTAAATGAGCTTAGGCTTAATATCTGTCCCGTAGTCGTTGGCTCTGGATTGCGTCTTTTTGACGAGATCACGAATCAAGTCCCACTTCATCTTGTGGACTCAAAAGCTTACAGTAACGGTGTAGTAGGCTTAACGTATCGCATATAATCTTTGAAATGAAACACTCCTTCAGAATATTCTGAGGAGTGTTTTTTTGTTTAACAGTGCGGTTTAGACGTCGGTTTTGGAAACACCGTTTAAGCTGGGAACATAATCGGCAGCTTTATCGATGTTAACCATCTGAGCCGCTTCATTAAAGTTATTGTTATTCTGTGCATTGTTTTTCTTACTTGGTTGATGTTTGCCTGGTTCACCTTTGGGACTGGCGTTATTTTTTGGCATGACATTCACCTCCATATTCTCCCCATAGTATGAGAAGGTAGTTTGAGTTTTATGCCAGATGAGGAGGTGTTGAGGTGCACCACCGCAAAAGACTTGCGGGTTTAACGGCAGTTATTTTCGGTGAAATGACCTGGATTCTATTGTAGAATTGGATTATATAGGAAAAACAGGCGTTTAATTATAAAAAGGTAGGTGAGAATATTGCTCTCTGACAAGAAACAATCTCTTCTATTTATTATTATGGTGTGGGCAATGGCACTTGGGATGCTGCTACTCCCAGAATCAGCACAAGGTCTGTACGGTTTTACCCCGTTGCTCACAGTATTTCTCATGATGTTCTTGATTGTACGCGATGGTTATCGTGCTGAGGGCTGGAGAAGGTTAGGTTTCAGATTTAGAGGTGGAAAAGAATACATATTGGCTTTGGTTATTCCCTTAATTTCACTGGGAGCGGGTTATGCTGTCTATTGGACAGGATGGGCATCAAGCTTGAATCCTCCAGATTCATGGATCAAGACGGCTATATATTTGGTCGTTTATATTGTTCTGGGTTCGCTATCTGCATTGGGGGAAGAAATAGGATGGAGGGGCTGGCTGCTTCCGCGCTTTCAATGGATGGGAAGAGTTAGTTCCAGTATCACAATGGGTTTTATCTGGGCAATATGGCATTATCCCGCGATTCTTGGCCCACGTGCCTATCATTCTTCAGGGAACCGCTGGCTTGTGTTGACCCTGTTCACTTTATCCGTTGTATTTGCGGGAATTATTATTAATGAACTGCGTCTGACCTCTGGCAGTATATGGCCGGCAGTGCTTTTACATGGAACTAATAATGCTCTAGATAGTGTGTTGCGCAATATTACTTCGAGTTCATCACCGATGCTAGAGTATGTAGCTGGAGAGAGTGGTTGGGTCCCGGTAATTTTATATGGTGCTGTAGCAGTTTGGATTCTGAATCGAAACCTCAGGATTAAACGGCAGCCGATCAGTTTAGCGCAATAACTCTTGCGTTCGTTTATAAATGAAGGAATATCATGCATAAAAGTATATTATTCCCTATTGAATTCATTTAAGATAGTAGAGGATACATGATCTGAATTACAAATATGTATAATTTTGTTCTTCCGGGGGATTCAAATGAGAATGAAACTCCGTTATTTTTTCATATCAGGGTTACTATGCGTTTTTGCCTTTCTTATCATTCATTTTGTGGGAATCATTCACTCCAATATCTTACTTGAAGTTGGCCTGGAGCAGAATGAACAAGGACAATATTATATCGCAGAGGTCGACGTTTCCAGTGAGGGCTATAAGCAGAATTTACGGGAAGGGGATATTTTAGTAGCGGTTAATGGAACACCGATTGAAAAAGTGGATGGACCGGTGAGATACGGAAATCTCACGCAAGTTCAATCCATTGATCTCCTCCGTATTTCTAAAGAGGGTATCCTGATCGCAGAACATTATGATATCAAGAATAAATTGTCGGTATATCATACGTTCACACAGCTTGTAGTACCTGGAGCAACCTTTGTTTTTTTGATGGTGTTAAGTCTTCTTTTATACCGTAGAAAAAATGGAGAACGCGCAGCTGAACTGCTGATTTTGTTCTTTTTATTGGTGGGAGTGACGTACTTCGCCGGATATGCCTCAAGCAGATCAGATCTCATCGGTAGAATTACTATGAGTGGCTTACTACCTTTAATCCCGCTGGTGTTTATCCACTTTGTCCAAGTACATCTGAAAGGATTTAATGTTCTATTTCTTTCTAATTTTCTTATCAAGACATCCTACGGATTCGTCATTTTACTTGGTATGGTTTCAAGCTTTAGTTTAGTTATTTACTCCTGGGATAGAGCCTTATATTCCTTTATGCGTCTAATTATTATTGGTTTTTTTGTTGTAGGCATCCTATACAGCATATTTAAGCTGCTCTATGTATACATCAATTATCGGAGCACAGCACTTAAATCGATGCTTAAAATTATGCTAACCGGACAAATCCTTGCGTTTACACCATTTATTTTTCTTTCAGCTGTGCCGATAGCTTTTGGGATCGAATTGATTCCTTACGAAATCACTACGATTTTCTTGTTTTTAATGCCAGTTACCTATTTTTATCTGCTCACTGCTAAACAGCTATTTGATATTGATTTCGCTTTTAGTCGATTCAAATATGATCTGTTCATTGCTTTCATTCCGGCGCTAATCATTGTGGTAGTACTGGCGATCATTCAGAGTAGGCCGGAATATGATTGGATCAAATGGGTTCAGATGTTTTTGGTGGTGTATTTATCGATTACGACTTTCTTATTTTTTAAGGAGAAAATAGATCATTATTTCCGGCCTAAGCTGGTCCATGAACTTCATCATTATCAAGGGAGTTTGGAACGATTCTCTAAGCAAATCTCAAAGGTTATGAAGGTATCTGATTTGGAAGCTGCACTCAACAAGGAGATCAATGAGATTTTACCGGTTAATCGGTTGGCTTTTTTTGAGATAGATGAGGATGAGAATTTGCATAGTCTCGAGCCAATCGTGGATGATTCTGGCCAAGACATCTATATACAATTTGTATCACAATACCCTGTTCTTAAAGTAGGGGAGGTCATTCAACTTCAGCAAGGGATCCTACTAGTGATAGGTCGCCATAAAAAGAGTGTTCATCTCCTATGGATCGATCATAAGAAGAATCATATCAAGACGAATAGGGATGAGCTAAATTGGTTAAACACCATCGCAAACTATGCAAGCATCGTCTATGAGAATTTATATCTGATTGAAGGTCTGATTGAAGACCTTGAAGTTGAAATGAAAAAAGAGCAACATGGGTCACCCTGGGTTCTGCGCCTGATTTTTAACTTGTCAGAGAATGAGCGAAGAAAGCTGGCGGCAGATTTACACGATTCTGCCCTTCAAGATCAACTTATTTGGCTTCGTAGGCTAGAAACGCTGATCTCCGATCACGACATTTCAAAAGAAATCTTACCGGAGCTGCTTCAGATCAAAGAGGGGCTGTTGGATGTTATCTATCAGATCCGGGAGACTTGCAATGAACTGCGTCCTCCGCTTCTTAGGGAAGCTGGGATTGTGAAGGCGCTGGAAATTTTATTTGAGTATGCTCAGCTGCAGTCCAATTATTTTATTAGCTTTACATCAAATCCGATAGGCGAGTTAAGTGATGAATTGGTGATAGCTCTTTATCGAATTGTGCAGGAACTTCTGAGAAATGCCGGGAAGCACGCCAAGGCAAATCAGATTGAGATTGAACTGGAACAGAAAGAGCAGCTCTATTTCCGTTACAAGGATGATGGAGTAGGAATGAATATCGGAGATATTAAAGAATCATTTCATCATATGGGCTTGTCCGGTATCAAAGAGCGTGTAGCGAGTTTAGAAGGAGAATGTAAGTTTAACTCGGAGAAGGGTAAAGGGTTGGAGGTTACTATTTATTTACCGACAATGACACTTGTAGAGGAGAAAAATAGAGGAGGCGATGACGATGATACGTATCTTGTTGGTTGACGATCATCCTTCAGTTGGAGAAGGAACCAAAAACATGATTGAGCAGGATGCTGATATGGAGGTAACCTTTGTTTTGTCAGCAATGGAAGCTTTCGATAGGCTGGAGCAGCAAGGATTTGATGTGATATTATGCGATCTTAATATGCCTACCATTAGCGGACTCGAATTCACCAAAAGAGCCGTTCAGCGTGATCCCGAATCTAAAGTAGTGATATATACCGGATATGAAATCAGTGCGCATTATAACCTGTTGATAGAGTCAGGGGTTACAGGATTTATCTCTAAGACAGCTTCCAGAGAACAGTTGTTAAATATCATTCGTTGTGCACTAAGAAATGAGGCTGTCATTCCAGTAGCTTTACTAAAGCAGCTGCGCAGAAGTGATATCAAGATATCCAGTAACCGGGATAATCAGTTCATTGAAGAAGTATCTATTAATCAAAAAGAACAAGAGATACTCCAAGAAGTTGCCAGTGGAAAAAGCAACAAAGACATAGCCAGCAAACTTTTAATGTCACAAAGAACTGTGGAGTATAACTTGACGAGAATCTTTGAGAATCTTTGAGAAGCTGAGTGTACACTCCAGATCCGAAGCTATCGTGGAGGGAAAACGGCTGGGACTTGTTAGAACGGAGCAATTTTGAACTGGACAAATACATAGTCTTGTTAAATTTACAATTTCGAAGATATGAAGGAGAGATCACACTATGATCGACATGGACAAAATATATCTGATTACAGATATCCCCGGTTATTCACCGCAAATTAGTCGTCTTTTATCCATGATGAACTATGCCAGACACACAACACTACAAGCCGTTGCCGGTCTAACAGTGGAACAACTGGACTACTTATTGGACTCAGAAAGCAACTCCATTGGAGCGTTATTATCACACTACGCTGCGGTAGAATATGCGTATCAAGTGGCAACGTTTGAGGGAAGAGATTTGTCTGAGGAAGAATTAACCATATGGGGGCCAGCGTTAAGCTTAGGTGACGAAGGGCGAGCAATGATTAAAGGGAATGATCTTAACTATTATTTAGACCGTTTAAATGAAGTAAGAGAAAGAACGTATGCATTGTTCGCAAACGTTGATGATGACTGGTTATATACAGAAGAGGAATTCTGGCATAACAAACAGGCGAACTACTATTTCATGTGGTTTCATGTATTCGAAGATGAAATTAATCACAGAGGCCAAATTAGATTGTTACGAAAAAGAGCGCTAGCTTAAAGAAAGGGGAACATGAATGGAGTTCATAGAGAAGAGTATTAAGCCTTTATTTAACAAGTATCCGTTGTTCTCTAAATTTTTCTTAGCAGTGCTAATCTTTGATATCGTTTATTACGCAGGTAAAGAAATTGGGCGAATTGCCTATTATATGACTCACTAATTTCTTATAGATCAGGACAAGACAACCTCAGTTATTGAAGGTTGTCTTTTTTCGCTGCAAATCATGAAAGTCTCCAGTTCATTATCAGTTCACATAAATTTGTTAGGATAGGCAACATCAAAGACAGAGAAAAAGAGCGTGACCCAGGAGAGGAAGAGATCGGAATGAACATATTAGAGGTTAAGAATGTTAAAAAATCGTATACTTTGTATGGTAAGGAAAAGGTTCCAGTACTCCATGATGTGAATTTAAGCTTTGAGACAGGTGAATTTGTTTCCATCCTCGGTGAGTCTGGTTGCGGCAAGTCCACACTAATGAATATCATTGGTGGAATGGACTCTGATTATGAAGGCGATGTCCTTGTTCGCGGGAAGAACCTAAGCAAGATGACCGAAAAGGAAATGGATGACTATCGCAAAAACAACATCGGCTTCGTATTTCAAAACTTTAATCTGATTCCACACTTATCCGTCTTGGAAAATGTTACGGTTGCGATGCAGATGACGAATACAAGCGAAAAGGAACGTAATAAGCGTGCTATAGAGATTTTGACGGAGGTAGGATTAAAGGATCATCTGAAAAAACGTCCGAATCAACTGTCCGGTGGACAGAAGCAACGGGTATCCATTGCACGCGCATTGTCGAACAATCCAGATATTATACTGGCAGATGAACCTACGGGTGCGCTGGATAAGGATACAGGGGATCAAATATTAGTCTTGTTGAACAGCATAGCGAAAAGAGGGATTTTGGTCATTACCGTGACCCACTCGCAGAAAGTAGCTGATTACGGTAGCCGTATCGTTAAGCTTGAAGAGGGATTGGTTAAAGACGATATTCATTTGAAGGAACGTTCCATGGCTACCTACAATGGTGGAGATGGTTCGGCTCGAAACCTCAGCTTAATGGCTTCTTTCAAAATGGCTCTTCAAAATATGAAGCTTAATGCCAAACGTAATGTATTGGTAGCATTGGGTGGTTCGATAGGTATTTTAAGTGTACTTTTGATGCTTTCCTTAGGAAATGGGATCACGAGCTATATTAATAATGAAATAAATTCAAGTATGGACCCTTTGCTGGTGGATATCACTAAGCCAAATCCAGAAGCCAAGGACATGAAGGGCCCAGAAGCGATGATGTTACCCGGCGTTACGTTTACAAAGGCCGATGTTGAAACGATTCGTAACCTTCCAAATGTAGATCATGTAGAGTCCATAACAACCATTACAGGCAAATCTACTACGGTTTTTGGGGAACAAACGAGTAGTCTTACACAATTAACCACCTTAAACGATACGTTTGATAAAGCGACGATTAAAGCAGGGGCTTTACCGAAAGAAAATGAAGTATTATTACCAACGAAAATAGCGAGTCAATTAAGTGGAAATGACCAACCGAATGCTATGGTAGGGAAGTCTATTCATCTGTATATTAATGAAATGGATGCTAAACATAAACCGATCACATTGGAAAAAGAAATCACGGTCTCTGGTGTTTATGAAGCCACTGATCCAAGAGCACAAATGTCACCAACAGGATATATTCCAACACAGACACTGGAGCAAATGTATACTGATAAAGGGATTACCATTGGCCCGATTCAGGTTAATGCTTTTGCAACGGATATGAAATATGTGAATGATATTAATAAAGCGGCTGTTGATGCGGGCTTCTCGGGCTCCCAAACGGCAAAAATCATGGAGCGTATCACAACTTATGTGGATATGGCTACGATCGTTCTATCTGGTATTGCGGGGATTTCGCTCATCGTATCAGGGATTATGATATTGGTTGTACTTTATATTAGTGTAGTGGAACGGACTAAAGAAATTGGGATCCTTCGTGCGATTGGGGCAAGAAAGAAAGATATCAAGCGAATATTCTTTTCCGAATCCGCATTATTGGGAATATTTAGCGGTGTCTTCGCCATAATCTTTGCAGCTATCATTAGCTTTGGCTTAAATATACTTCTGGAAAATGCATTTGGCGTAAAGCTTATTAACTTATCTGGATCTTATATCGTATTCGGATTAGTTGTAAGTACAGGGATTAGTATTATCGCTGGTTTGATGCCTTCATCGAAGGCTGCCAAGCTCGATCCGATGGAATCTCTACGATACGAATAAATACAATGTTGGAAAGGAAATTGATGTATGAGCACAATTCTAGTGGTTGATGATGATTCCCATATCCGCAAGCTAATCCGATTATATCTTGAAAAAAATCAGTTTTCCGTAGTGGAAGCGGAAGATGGTCAAATAGCATTAGACATTCTAGCTCATACAAAAATTGACTTAGTGATTGTGGATGTGATGATGCCGAATATCGATGGTATTGAACTGACAGAAGATATTCGATCTTATATCGATATGCCAATCCTGATGGTTACAGCCAAGGGAGAGTCTAAAGATAAAGTCAGGGGATTTAATGCCGGGTCAGACGATTATTTAGTAAAGCCGTTTGATCCCATAGAGTTGATTCTTCGTGTCAAATCATTATTGAAGAGATATCATGTGACACCTTCGAATGTTATTCAATTAGGGGAAGTAACGATTGATCTAGGGAATTTAATAGTCTCTAATGCCGATCAAATGGTTGAATTGAAAAAGAAAGAATGTGAATTGTTATTTGCTTTGGCGGGTTCGCCAAAGCAAATTTTCACACGGACTCAGCTTATAGAAAATGTATGGGGAATGGACTATGAAGGTGATGATCGTACAGTTGATGTGCATATTAAACGCTTAAGGGAACGTCTTGAGCCTATTCCTCAGGTCATTATTTCTACGGTAAGAGGACTTGGTTATCGACTGGAGCTAGCCTAGATGGTGAGAAAAAGCTTGCGTCTTCGAATCGTCGTTACGTTCATTGGTATTGTTTTAGTCAGTTTAATTATTTCCTTTTTTCTTTTTATGCAGTTTTCAGAAAAAAATAATACCCCAAACCATATGTTCATTAATATTGCTAAAGATATAGCTAAGGTGACAAATCTAATAGATGATCCGGAAAAAGTAAACGCATTTGCAGATCTGCTTAATCGATTTGGTATTGATATAGCGGTTGTTAATGAGCCAAGTGAATCTGTTTTTTCATTAGACAAGGAGAAGGTTGCTACCTTATTCAAATCCAACACAACCGATGCGGTCTTTTTATCGGGTAGGGGCGGACTTGCTATCGTAGGGATTCCTAAGATAGATGATGGGAAAGGTGCTTTCATTATCAAGATTGATTTTTCATCGATTGTAAGAGGCTTGAGAATTACGCTTCTGTTTACACTATTAGCTGTACTAGTCATCGGAAGCTTGCTTATTTTGTTCATGTCCAGGTATATTGTGAAGCCTATTAAGAAGCTGACTGTTGCAGCTAAGGAAATGGCGTCAGGTAATTTATCTGTCCGATTGACCTATCGTAATAAGGATGAATTTGGTGAACTGATGGAGAGCTTTAATCGTATGGCAAGTGAGCTGCAGAAAATGGACTCAGTTCGTGATGATTTTGTCAGCAATGTTTCTCATGAAATGCAGTCACCACTTACATCGATTAGAGGATTTACAAGAGCGCTACAAGACGGTGTCATTCCATTAGAAGAGCAAAAAGAGCATCTGGATATTATCTATGAGGAAACCTTACGATTATCTAGGCTTAGTGATAATCTGCTCCGATTAGCCTCACTCGATTCAGAACACCATCCGGTTAATCCCACCACATTCCAATTAGATGAACAATTAAGAAGAACGATCGTATTAGCGGAACCACAATGGGCACGGAAAGATATTATGATTGAATTGGATTTATTGCCTTGCGAGATCACGGTGGATAAAGATTTATTTGATCAGGTCTGGCAGAACTTAATAAATAATGCTATAAAATATACGGGGCAAGAAGGTACCATTCATGTTGAAATTGAGATGAACGCGCAATTTGTGAAGGTATATATTAAAGATTCTGGAAAAGGCATTCCTGAGGAAGCACTTCCGCTTATCTTTGATCGATTTTATATGGTGGAGAAGGCGCGTAGCAGCGCTCTTAAAGGGAATGGACTTGGACTTTCCATTGTAACGAAGATTCTGAAAATACATGATTGTAGAATTGAAGTGGAGAGTAAAGTTGGAGAAGGAACACAGTTTGTTGTAACGATTCCTAGAACCTAAACCACATGAATAGCTAATGGGATAAAGCTAAAGGGAAACTTAGAGGGGGATGATGATGCAAGATCTAAATCCAATCTATTTACGCGAATTGAAGCAAACGGACTGGAGAGATGTTCATGCGTATTGTTCACAGGATCGTGTGTGTCGTTTTCAAGCCTGGGGCCCAAATACTCCTGATCAAACCCTTTCCTTTGTGAGTCAGGCACTAGATGACTCTCAAAAAGTTCCCAGAACTAGGTTCGCACAAGCCATAGTTGCAGTAGGAACTGAAAATTTGATCGGCATGGTTGAACTAAATATAAGAAGCCATACGGACAGAAGCGGTGAAATCGGCTATATTGTCCATCCTGATGTCTGGGGACAGGGAGTCGCTACAGCAGCAGCCGGACTAATGTTGAAGTTTGGTTTTGAAGAGCAGCATCTACATCGAATATACGCGACCTGTGACCCTCGAAATAGTGGATCATCCAAGGTGCTCACCAAGATTGGCATGACCTATGAAGGCAGATTAAGAGATGCTTTACTCATAAAAGATGGCTGGCGTGATTCTTTGATGTTCAGTATGCTGGAGCACGAGTGGTGTAAGCAAGACAATTTAAAATAAATTCTTGCTTCTCAATGTCTAGTTCATTACAATATAAGTATTCGCTTATATATATATTGGAAGGAGGAGAAGTAGGGATGCAATCACTGACGGATATTGCAGATGATTTGAAGCTCTTAGGAGATAAGACGCGACTGGCCATGCTATCACTTTTGAAAGAACGGGAATGGTGCGTGTGTGAATTCCTTGATATTTTTGATATATCCCAGCCGGCGATTAGTCAGCATTTACGGAAATTGAAGAGTCGAGGGATCGTGAAAGAAAGCAAACGAGGACAGTGGGTGCATTATTCATTAAATGTCGAGGATAAACCGCATCTTAGGGCTGTTCTTCAACAAATGCCCAGTTCAGCCGCGATATTGGCTAGTTTGAATAAAGAAGTTAAAGCACCTTGCTGTGACTAAAATATAGTTGTGGTTTTTTTAGAGTGTATATAACTATATAGTTATATGGTGATATAGGATTCATTCGCAGATTATAGGAGTGTTGAGAAAGTGGTCATGCTAGCCATACTTATTTTTATAGTCACTTTAATTTTTGTAATCTGGCAGCCTCGAAATTTATCGATTGGATGGTCAGCCTGCGGCGGAGCGATCATTGCTTTACTAGCTGGGGTAGTTAGCTTTAATGATGTTCTGGATGTAACACAGATGGTATGGAATGCTACGTTGGCGTTTGTTGCAATCATCTTAATTTCCTTGATTTTAGACAGTATCGGATTTTTTGAATGGGCTGCTTTACATATGGCGCGAGCGGCACGGGGGAACGGAACACGAATGTTTGTGTATGTCATCGTTCTTGGTGCATTGGTTTCTGCCTTTTTTGCAAATGATGGAGCGGCTCTAATACTTACCCCTATTGTACTTGCTATGGTAAGAGCGCTGAATTTTGATGAGAAAAAAGTATTTCCATTCATTATTGCTAGCGGCTTTATTGCGGATACTACCTCATTACCGCTTGTGGTTAGCAATCTTGTGAATATCGTATCGGCTGACTTTTTTGGAATTACCTTTATGGAGTATGCGGGGAAAATGATTGTACCTACACTATTCTCGTTGATGGCGAGTATCGTAGTGCTTTATTTCTTTTTTCGCAAAAGTATTCCGAAGCGATTTAATGATTCCCAGCTAAAAGATCCGCAAGAGGCTATCAAAGATAAGAAGATGTTCCGTCTATCATGGATTGTACTGGCTATTCTTTTAATAGGGTATTTCGTTAGTGGATTCTTGAAGATTCCGGTATCAGTGGTTGTGGGAATCATTGCAATTGTGTTCATGCTCCTCGCGAGAAGAAGCCCTTCCGTCAAGGTGAAAGAAGTGCTTACAGGAGCACCTTGGGCGATTGTGTTCTTCTCCATTGGAATGTATGTCGTGGTATATGGACTTCGGAATGCGGGTCTAACTGATCTGCTCGCTAAGGCGATAGGAATGATTGCTGATGAGGGTCTATTCGCTGCAACTATGGGTATGGGGTTCATTGCTGCATTGATCTCATCATTGATGAATAATCTGCCTACTGTAATGATTGACGCACTCGCAATTGATGCAACGCATACAACCGGAGTTATTAAAGAGGCGTTAATATATGCGAATGTTATAGGTTCAGACTTAGGGCCTAAAATCACCCCGATTGGCTCACTAGCAACGCTGCTGTGGCTCCATGTGCTTTCGGCCAAAGGGGTGAAGATATCCTGGGGAACGTATTTTAAGACGGGTATTATATTAACTATTCCAACGTTGTTTATTACACTTTTAGGTCTTTATCTGTGGTTGTTGATTACTTAATTTGAAAAGGGGAAGATCAAGATGAACAAGAAAACGATTTATTTTTTATGTACAGGAAACTCTTGCCGGAGTCAGATGGCTGAGGGCTGGGCGAAGCGTTATCTAGGGGAAGCATGGAACGTGTATAGCGCTGGAATTGAAGCCCATGGTCTAAATCCAAAAGCTGTACAAGCCATGAGCGAAGTAGGCATAGATATCACCGGACAGACCTCGGATATGATTGATTCTAATCTGCTGAATAATGCTGATCTAGTCGTTACGTTATGTGGGGACGCTGCGGATAAATGTCCAATGACGCCTCCGAAGGTCAAACGGGAACACTGGGGCTTCGATGATCCGGCAAAAGCGCAAGGGACCGATGAAGAGAAGTGGGCAGTGTTCCAGCGTGTGCGTGACCAGATTGAGGAAAGAATCAAACGATTTGCGGAGACCGGTGAATAGTTACCAGGTGAAGTATCCTTTTCTTTTTATACCTTATCCTTATATTTCCAGCATAACATTTATCGTCCTTTAGGAAAGCCGGAGGCGTTTTTACTTGGCTCAGGGTATTTCACAACGGGCCATTTCACTTTCCTTAAGGCGTTTATAACCTCTGGTCCAACGTTCAGATTACTTTGAACCAATTCTTGGGGAGTGAGAGCCATCCATTGATTCAGAGAAACGTCGGCAAAACGATCGCTTTTGAACATTTCAAGGAACCATAAGGAGTCATCGCCTGTATTCTGAATATAATGTCCAAACGCAAAAGGAACATATCCTACATCACCTGCTCTATAATTAAAGGTTCGTGCTACACCATTTCCAGCGAATACGGTCATGCGTCCTTTTCCGGTAAGATAATACTGCCATTCATCGTTATTTGGATGCCAGTGCAGCTCTCTCATCCCTCCGGGTTCAATTTCTACCAATGCGGCAGCGACGGTTTTGGAGATCGGAAAGTTACTGGAATCGACAATTCTGACGCTCCCGCCGGGAGTCTTCAGCGGAGGCTGAGCCAATAAGGAATATTTAAAGGTTTGTGGAATCTCACCGTATGGAGATTCTACTTTTTGACTTTGCAATGAGCCCGGAACCCGATCCTGATAAATATAGACCTGTTCGGTGGGAATAGAGTCAAATGCAGCGGCAGGCACCCCAAAGTTAGCCGAAAGAACTTCTTTCGGAGTATGGGCAAACCAATCGGAAATGGACAAGGTGTTTAGATCAGAGAAACTTCCATCGTCGAATACTAGCAGAAACTCACAGCCTTCTTCAAGACCTTGTATAGAGTGGGGAATACCTGGCGGAAAATACCATAGATCACCTGGCCCCACATCTGCGATGAAGTTTCGACCATTTTGATCTACGGAAGTAATTCGAGCTCGACCTAGCAGCATATAAGACCATTCCGCTTGCTGATGCCAATGGAGTTCACGTACTCCACCGGGGGTTAGGCTCATGTTGACGCCAGCTAGTGTAGTGGCGATGGGGAGGTCTCTGACCGTCACCTCTCTCGACCAGCCACCATGATTAAGCTGCATATGTGCATCGGAGAAAGAAAATTTTAAATTGGGGACGAGACCGGCATCGGTCACGGGAGGGACAAACATGTCCGGATTCTCCAAATCCCGCATGATATCACGCGGTCCTTTATCTAATCCCCCTGCGCCATCACTTCGAATGGGCTGGGGGATATTTGTCTTTCTTGGCGAATCCTGTCCATCTGCAGTCATCCATCGCACTCCTTTCATGATTCTAAATAACTCAATGAAAATATATGCGGAATCCTGTCTTTTATGATGAATAGCAGAAGTGGAACAAGTTGACATGCGGAAGGGGATCATTGATTATTACTAATAGAGGCTTTGTTCTAGACGGAGTAGAGAGGGAGAGGGGTTTGAGATGAATCACATTAAGGAGTCCTTGCAACGATTAGGGAGAATAAGAGCTTATGTCATAGGTCTATTGGTAATCATGTTCGCCGCGGGTTCCGCGGTTACACCTACATCGGTGTCGGCAGCTGTTCAGTTAGGGACTCAGGTAATGCCTCTATCATACGGGGGGTATTACGTCCTTTTTCCAGGTAAACTCGCTCCTTATTTTAAATCAGGTAAATTAATGGTGCCGATTCGGGCTTTCTCGAGTGCGATTGGTGCAGATTTGCTCTATGACGCGTTAACGAATAGTGTTACGGTTTCACTACTGGATCGATCGGTTGGAAAGATTAAAGCAGGGCAACTTGAGGCAGAATTTAATGGGGAGACAGAAGATTCATTAGGGATCGCCCCAGAGATCAAGGATGGAATCCTATTTGTTCCAGCATCCCCTATTCTAGAGGGGTTAAAGACATTTCGCTGGGAAACTCAGTTCAATAACGTGAATAAATTAACCCTTGGTATTGGCGCCAGAAAAGGCGAGGAATGGGCAAAGCCTGAGGCGGATCGAGCGCTTGCCCCTTACCCAGTGGAAACGACAGCCCATCCATATCCGTTATATCCATTTAAGCTAACACAGACTCCATCTGGGAAAGAATACAGACTAACCTTAGGTGTGCAAAATACCTCTGGCTTTGTTATCCCTAAAGGGAATGCGGAACTGGAGCTGGTGAGTGTGGACAGTAAAGGGAACTCTTACTACCAAACGTTAAAAGGGCCTGATTCGTTAACCTCCAAAGCGGCATTATTGTCATTTTCCGTTTCCATTCCGGCAGAGGCCGAATATGTCATTTTCAGATCACGTACCTTGAGAGCGGAGTAAGGATCATTGCATGTTCAACAAGATATATAGAGAGCAGGTTAAGAAATAGATGACAGGTAAAGAAGGGCAGCGCTATCGCTTCAGTGAAGCGCCAATTTGGGAATTGCAACGAGCTTATTATGAGGAACAGGGATTAAAGGCTTGGAATAATGATCAGGTCCCACAGTATATTACGAGTAATCCTATGATAGCGACTGCCTATGCGGAAATGATCTTCGGATTTCTGCAAGATCGGGCTGGACAAGGACATTTCTCTGAAACAGTTACCATACTGGAATTAGGGGCAGGGGCGGGACGATTAGCGTTTCATATCCTTGAGAAGCTTTGCGAAATCATAGATTACGCAGGGACTCCACTTCCTCCTTTTCGTTATGTGATGAGTGATTTGCCTGCTAAAAATATAACCAGCTGGCAGCAGCACCCAAGCTTACTTCCATTCGTAGAGCAGGGTATTCTTGATTTCGCACGTTTTGATGCAGTACAGGATACTGAACTGTATTTAGTACGTGCTAAGCTCAGTATCAGGCCCGGTGATTTACAGCAGCCGCTGCTGCTTGTTGCGAATTATTTTTTTGATAGTATCCCGCAGGAATTGATTTATGTGGATGAAGGTAAAATATTTGAATGTGAGGTATCTATTCAGTATTCAAAGGATGCAGATTCGGATAACCCCTCAGATGTTCTGGGCACAATCATTCCACAGTATCATTATCGTCGTGGGGCTAGTTACGAAGCGGAGACTTACCCTTATCACGATGTTATAAAACTTTATCAGCAGAAGCTGGAGGATTCACATATTCTGTTTCCTGTGGTGGGGCTTACTTGTCTGGAGCGGCTGGCTAGGTTGTCAACAGAAGGGTTCGTACTCCTTACAGCGGATAAGGGGGATCACCGAATAGAGAATTGGGAATTTGCGGAACCGCCTATGCTAATTCATCACGGTAGTTTCTCCTTAACGGCGAATTATCATGCGATCCAGCATATGTTGGAACAAAAAGGGGCACACTCTTTATTTACTACACATCACTATAAGAACCTGAACATCGGATGTATTCTTATGGTGGAAGCCCCTCAAAGTTATACGAACACTCGGCTGGGTTACAAGCGGTTTATAGAGCGTTTTGGTCCGGATGATTTCTTCAGTATGAAGGAATGGATGGATCAGCAATTAGATACGATGGGACTGCAGGAAATTTTGGCCTTTTGGCGTTTGGGTGGGTACGAAGCGGAATGGTTTATCCATAGTGCTGAGAAGATTTCGGAGCTGTTACCCGACGCTAGTGATGAAGAAATGCTGGATCTCCAGCAAGGCATACAGCTCATGTGGACAGGTTATTATCCGATGGAACAGAGCTATGACCTCTCATTGGACGCTGGATTACTGCTGTATGAAATGGATAAGTTCGAGGAGGCATTAGTCTACTTAGAGCGTTCTAAGCATATCAACACGGAAGAACCGTTAGCATCAGTGCTTTATAGCATGGCCATTTGTAACTATGAGCTTGGAGCTGAAGGGGCTGCACTGGAATACGCGCGTAGAGCTTTGGCTGTAGAGCCGGATAATGAAGTGGTATTGGAACTGATAACGGCTTTGAGCGAGGAATAGAGCGTAAGCTAAATAGAAGTGAAAGCACCATTTACATAGGACCCTCTATTTGGTATCCTATACAAAATAATTAAACGCGATGACGAGAAGAGTAAATACATTCATTCCTTCACAGAGAGCCCTGGATGATGAGAATAGGGTAAGGACGATTGTATCGAAACAAGCCTCTGAGCGGCATATCGGAACCGATCGACGGGGATGGTATGACGGGAGCTCCTGTTATAGAGCTAGAGTATAAGCACTGCGTAAGATGCATTGCCGTACTTGATGAGATTAATATGGCGACATATTAATGAACCTGGGGTGGTACCGCGAGAATTTCGTCCCCAAGACCATAAGTCTTGGAGGTGAGGTTCTTTTTATTTTGCAGATGAACAAAGCGGATATCACTCATAAACAGGAGGTAATAACAATGAACAAGGAACCGGAAGTATTAGCAGAGAGTTACATCGACAGATTGATTCAAGAAGAGCTGGAAGCTGGGACTTACAGTAGAGATATTTGCACGAGATTCCCACCGGAGCCTAATGGGTATCTGCATATTGGCAGCGCGTATGCTATTCACACGAACTATACGACGGCGAAGAAGTATGGCGGAAAGTTCCATTTGCGGTTCGATGACACCAATCCTTTAAAAGAGGATCTGGAGTATGTAAATGCTATTTGCGAAGATATGCTATGGATGGGCTACCCGCCAGACCATACTTTCTACGGATCAGACTATTCAGATAAAATATATAATAGCGCGGTAAAGTTAATCCGAAAAGGGAAAGCCTACGTCTGCGATTTATCACCTGAAGAGGTGTCAGCTTATAGAGGAACGCTTACGGAGCCGGGAACGAACAGTCCTTATCGGGAGCGTTCTGTGGAAGAGAATTTGAAGTTATTCACGGAGATGAGGAATGGAGCCTATCCGACGGGAGCCAGAGTATTACGGGCCAAAATAGATATGAGCTCACCTAATATCAACTTGCGTGATCCAGTGATTTACAGAATCATTCATGCGGAGCATTATAGAACAGGCAACGATTGGTGCATCTATCCGATGTATGATTTTGCCCATCCTATACAAGATGCGATCGAAGGGATTACGCATTCCCTATGTTCGATTGAGTTTAAGGATCATCGACCACTGTATGAGTGGGTGCTGAATGAACTGGATACCCCTGAGGCTCCAAAGCAAAGGGAGTTCGGACGCGTAAATATCACCGGCGTCGTTACTAGCAAACGGTATATTAGACAACTGGTTACAGGACATTATGTGGATGGCTGGGATGATCCAAGACTTCCAACGCTTCGCGGACTGCGGAGAAGAGGTTTTACGCCGGAGAGTATTCGGAATTTTGTGAAGGAAATTGGATTTGTTAGGAATAGCACCATTGTAGATATTGCCATGTTGGAGCATTCGCTAAGACAAGATTTGAAGGCGAAGGCAACTAGCGTGATGGCTGTTCTAAAGCCTCTAAAGGTAGTTATTACTAACTACCCTGAGAATCAAAGCGAATGGCTGAAGATTGAGAATAACAGTGAGGATAAGACGCTTGGGGAAAGGGAAGTTCCTTTTTCACGGACGCTTTATATTGAACAAGAGGATTTCATGGAGGAGCCACCCAAAGGTTATCACAGGCTGACCATAGGGAATGAGGTTAGGTTAAAGGGCGCCTACTTCGTTAAGTGCAATGAGGTGCTCAAGGACGAAGCAACTGGAGAAGTTATAGAGCTTCGCTGCACCTATGATCCGAGAACGAAGAGTGGAAGCGGATTTAATGAACGGAAGGTTAAGGCGACCATCCACTGGGTATCGGCTGAGCACGCGATCAAGGCGGAAGTTCATCAATATGAGAGGTTGCTAAAAGATAACGAGGGTCCTAAAGAAGAGGATGAACGCTGGGACGCGTATCTTAATCCAGATTCTCTAACCATTCTGAAAGATTGTTTGTTGGAGCCTTCCATGGCGAGTGCACTTCCAGAAGATAAATTTCAATTCATCCGGCATGGATTCTTCTGTGTGGATAAGAAATATACCACAGCAGATAAGCTGGTACTGAACCGAATTGTACCGCTGAAGGATACATGGAAGAAAAATTCGTAATTCACAGCACATAGAGATATTCAAAGTCTCACACCATAAGCATTTCGGAGTAATTGGCTTAAGCTGGGCGAAGATCGGGTAATTTCTGATCATCGTCCAGCTTTTTTTGTTCTTGGTCGTAGGTGGACAAGCATATGAAAATTTCTTATGAAACATATTTACATTTTTCAGGAATGAGCATATACTTTAAATATAAGTTGCACATAGGAAACTTTCGTGTATATAGACAACTTTTTTTGGGCAAGAGGAGGAATTGACATGTTGGAACAAACTTTAATAGAAAAACCACATATAGAACAACCGCAAATGAGACAACATAAAAACTCCATTTCGGCGCAGGCCGTACTTAATGGGGAGACCAAAGGCATTAAAAGATTACTGCCTTTCTTAGGTCCAGCGTTTATCGCTGCGGTTGCTTATCTGGATCCGGGTAATTTTGCCACCAACATTACGGCAGGCTCAAAATACGGCTATCTTTTATTGTGGGTGATTGTAGCCTCGAATTTAATGGCCGTTCTTATTCAGGCGTTATCCGCCAAGCTAGGTATTGCTACAGGAAAGAACCTGCCGGAGATCGCTCATGATCGTTTTCCGAAGAGTGTTTCGATCTTCTTATGGATTCAAAGTGAACTGGTGATTATAGCTACGGATCTGGCGGAGTTTATCGGGGCGGCATTGGGGCTTTATCTATTATTTGATATTCCCATGCTGCCGGCAGCACTTATCACTGCGGTGGGTTCATTTGCTATCCTAGAGCTTCAGCGCCGGGGTTACCGTTCCCTTGAGGCAGGAATTGCTGCAATGATTCTTATAGTTGTATTAGCCTTTGCTTTTCAAGTTATTGTAGCTAAGCCGGATATGGGGGCAGTTGCTGTAGGCATGTTCACACCTAAGTTTGAAGGGGTGGATAGCATCCTTTTAGCCGCAGGAATTCTAGGCGCGACCGTGATGCCACATGCCATTTATCTACATTCATCCCTTACACAGAACCGAATTGTCGGAGTAAATGAAGCGGAGAAGAAACAGATCTTTAAACTGGAATTCATAGATATTATTATTGCAATGATTATTGCAGGGGCAGTGAATCTGGCAATGGTTATTGTCTCAGCCGCATTATTTTTCAAAAATGGTATCGTGGTTGAGGATTTGGATGTTGCGTTTCAGCAATTTAGTCATTTAGCTGGACCTGTAACGGCCATCTCCTTTGGTTTAGGACTACTCATCGCAGGACTATCGAGCTCTTCTGTAGGAACTATGGCTGGTGATGTAGTGATGCAAGGCTTCATCAACAAAAGAATTAACCTGTACTTACGCCGTGCGATTACAATTATTCCACCTTTGGCGATCATCGGCTTTGGTGTAAATCCAACGAAGGCGCTCGTGATCAGCCAGGTGATCTTGTCCTTTGGGATTGCCTTTGCACTGGTGCCACTGGTTGTGTTTACAAGCAATCGTCAGATTATGGGCGGGTTAGTGAACCGTAAGATGACAGCTGCGCTCGGCTGGGTTATCTCGGGTCTGGTTGTATCGTTAAATTTATTTTTGGTATATCAAATGTTTGTATAAGGCAGGACATCTTTATTTGGTGAGTGAAAAAAGGTATACTTGAGCATGTTTATAATTCACGCCAGAGTAAGGAGATCGACAATGTCCATGCAAGAAATATCCGGTTATAAGTCTATAGCCCTTGATATTGCACAAAGAATTGTAAGCGGGGAATTTGCCGTACAGAGTAAGCTTTCCGGGCGTTCTCTATTGGCAGGGCAATATCATGTTTCTCCCGAGACGATTCGTAAGGCTATGGGATTATTGAAGGATGAGAATATAGTGTTTGTTTCACAGGGGAAAGAGATTATTGTCATCTCTGATCAAAAGGCGTATGAGTATATTACCAGGAATAACTATCTGAAATCAGCTTATTCGTTGAAACAGGACCTAGAGCAATTGTTGCTTGAAAAAAAGAAGCTCGACGGTAAGTTCGAAAGGGTACTCACTGGAATTATCGAAGCATCAGACCGGATGAAGAATTTAAAGCCGTACCATCCGGAAGAAATCACAATCCATGAAGAATCACATGTGGTTGGCAAAACCATTGGAGCATTACAATTTTGGCAGAATACAGGTGCTACGATTATAGCGCTTCGCCGAGGTGCTAATATAACGATCTCCCCAGGTCCTCATGTCATCCTCAGAGAACATGATGTACTTGTAGCAGTTGGTGATGAGAAAATGTACCAAAGAACGGAACAATTTATCAATAAAAATTCAGAGAATCATTTATAAAAATAGATTGAAAAAGGCTATCCAGCAGGGTTTATCACTGGATAGTTTTTTTTATAATTATATTATTACAATTATTTACAAACAACTTATATCTAGTATATAGGTTGTCAGTTTGGGAGTTGTTTGTTATAGTTTAACTTACAGAGTCGCCGGAGAGATGATCTGACGATAGTTATTAGAAGGAGGAAACCCATGCTGAAATTTGAAGGAGTAGGTAAGAAGTATGCAAATGGTTATGAAGCAGTTAAGAATATTAGTTTTGAAATCGCAGCTGGAGAAATACTAGTATTGATCGGCCCGAGCGGTTGCGGAAAGACAACAACGATGAAAATGATAAATCGTCTTGTTCCGCATACTTCAGGCCATATTTATATCCACGGCAAAGATATCACCAAGGAGAACCCCGTAACTCTCCGCAAGAACATCGGTTATGTTATACAACAAGCTGGTTTATTCCCGCATTACACCATAGAAGACAATGTAGGCCTGATTCCCGACCTAAAGGGGTGGGATGTGAATAAGAAAAAAGAACGGGTGCTCGAAATGCTCCGTCTAGTCGGACTTGATCCGGTCTTATATGCTAAACGTTATCCGAAACAATTATCAGGTGGACAGCAGCAGCGTGTAGGTGTAGCTCGTGCATTGGCAGCTGATCCCGAGATTATATTGATGGATGAACCATTTGGTGCTTTGGACCCTATTACCCGTGAGCAGCTGCAGGATGAACTGCTACGCATGCAACAAGAAGTGAAGAAGACAATAGTATTTGTAACACATGATATGGATGAAGCACTGAAGCTTGGAGATAAAATCGCTATCCTAAAAGATGGTGAAATCGTTCAACTAGATACACCGTATGAGCTACTCAGCCGGCCTGCTAATGATTTTGTAGAGTCATTTATCGGCAAAAACCGTATTTACCAAAACCCTGAGTATATCCCCGTAACAGAAGTCATGCGTGACAATCCATCTACATCCCTTCCAAGCCGCACACTGGGTAAGGCTCTTACCTTTATGCGTCAACGCAAAATGGATACCTTACTGGTTGGAAACGAAAAAGGTAAGCTGCTTGGCATCGTCTCCGCTTATGATGTTACCGCTAAAATGGAACAAAGTCTTACTATCGAAGAAATTATGACACCACCTGGGGTGGTGCTGCAGGATACAGCAACAGCAAGAGACGCATTATCATTAATTACGGAAGCTCCTTACGGCATTATTCCGATCGTAACCGCTGAGGGGAACATTGCCGGGATTGTTACAAGAGGCAGTCTTCTGACGGCGTTTGCTGCACAATGGGGAGGCGTGAAGGAGGAGGAAGTGTCTGTATGAGAGATCAATCGTTATGGCAACAACTCATCTATCAATTAGATATACGTAGAGATGATTTGATTCATTCTATGGGAGTGCATATGCAACTTGTGCTCTTGTCCATGTTATTTGCAATTATTGTTGGCATTGCGCTTGGAATTATGATTACCCGGGTTAAACCTCTGAAAGGCATTACGCTTGGCGCGGCAGGGATTCTTCAGACGATACCTAGTCTGGCGATGCTCGGATTTATGATTCCTCTATTTGGCATAGGAATGAAGACGGCGGTTGTTGCATTATTTCTGTATTCACTACTGCCAATTATCCGCAACACCTACACGGGAATTACGGATGTGGATCAGTCTATCGTGGAAGCGGCCCGAGGAATGGGGATGAAGAACTGGCAGATTCTATTCAGGGTTCAACTCCCTTTAGCTTTAAGTGTAATTATGGCGGGGATCCGCACTGCTGCAGTTATTAATGTTGGGACAGCAACCTTGGCAGCCTTTATCGGTGCTGGCGGATTGGGTGAATTTATTTTCCTCGGTATTCAACGGAACATCGAAGCTCTAACTTTGCTTGGCGCTATTCCAGCCGCGATTCTTGCACTCATACTGGATTATCTACTCGGCTTGCTTGAACGGGTAACGACTCCAAAGGGATTAAAAGTATAACTAAAACTCTGGTCTCGAAAGAATATAAAAAGGGGAGATATTATATGAAAATTCCAAAATTAATGACAGGCGTTTTAACTACAGTATTAATAGGGGCGTTACTTACTGGATGTGGTGGCGGGAATAATAAAGCTGCTGCCGGTAACGGTGGAGAAATTACGATTGGCTCCAAAAACTTCACGGAGAATGTTCTACTCGCTCATATGATGGCAGATCTAATAGAAGATAAAACCGATATTAAAGTGAAGCGCCAGATGAACTTAGGCGGCTCTAATGTAGCTTGGAGTGCACTTGAGAATAATAACATCCAGCTATATCCAGATTATACCGGTACCATTGTAGCCAATTACTATCAGCAGGAGACGGGAAACTCTGAGGAGTCGTTGACAAAAACCAGAGAGCTGCTCGAAAAAGATGGATTGGCGTTCCTGGACCCATTCGGCATAAATAATACCTATACTTTAGCGGTTAGTCGTGAAACGGCTGAGAAGTACAATCTGAAGACCTTTAGCGATTTGGCGAAAGTATCTGGAGATATGGTTCTTGGCGTAGAGTTCGAGTTCTTGGATCGTGAGGACGGATACCCTGGTATCCAAAAACTTTATGGTATGGATTTCAAGCAGAGCAAAGGAATGGACCATGGTATCATGTATCGTTCGATCGACGATGGGGAAACCGATGTAACCAATGCCTATGCGACGGATGCGCAAATTAAAGTACATGATCTGGTGATTTTGCAAGATGATAAAGAGTTCTTCCCACCGTATGATGCAGGACCGATTATTCGTCAGGATACGCTAGATAAATACCCTGAATTGGAAGGTATCCTGAATCAATTGAGCGGACAAATCAGTGACGAAGAAATGCAGCAGTTGAACGCAGAGGTTGATGTGGATGCGCTCAAGGAAGAGGATGTAGCTCGTAATTTCCTGATCAAGAAGGGATTAATCGAAGGCTAAATACAAATCTAAACTTAAAGCAGGCTAGGGAATTTCCTAGCCTGCTTCTTTACTGATTATTTGTACGTCTGATTAGTTTTTGAAATAGTCTGCCAATCCTTCAGCGATCGCTTTGGCTGCTTTTTTCTGATAGGAGGATTTACGGACAATAGACTCGTCTGTAGGATTGGTAAGAAATCCGAGTTCAACTAAGGTAGCTGGTATGCGATTCTCCCTAAGGATATGATAATCACCAAAGGACAACCCGTTGCTCTTTAGACCAATGCCTTGCCCAAGTCTGGTTTCAATCGCCCGAGCGAGCTTCAGATCATCCGATTCGGAATAAAAGAAGGTTAGTGTCCCGGACACCTTTTTCGGAGAAGAATTATAATGAATGCTTACAAATGCATCTGCACGCAGAGCCTCACTCATCTGAACACGCCGAGCGAGTGTAGGCTTCTGATTCTCCCGGGTACGCGTCATTTCTACCCGTGCACCTTTAGCTAGAAGGGCATCACGAACATAAATTGCAGTTTGCAGATTCAAATCCTTTTCCATGGTGTTATATGTAGTGCCAAGCATTCCCGGATCACTGCCGCCATGACCAGGATCTACGACGATTAATTTACCTCGCAAATTCCCTGTGCGTGAAATACTGCTTGTAGTGCTTGTGCTTTTTGGCGTGGTTCCAGATCGGATATATTGCGCTGCGACCCAACCGATGTCACCGCTGGCTGTTCGAATTCGTGCCCAATCGTTCTGATGAAGGAGGAGGGTAGCTGTATCCTTAGCTTTTAAAGAACCGAGCACCTTATATTGTGTGCCTGGACCGCTTCGTACGCGTAGTGAATCTGCCGTAACTGTAACCTTTGTGGTACTACTCAAGGCGCTGGTTGAGGTGGAAGAAATAGTGCTGGGTTTGGAAGCTACCGATGATCCAGAAGCGCCAGATGGCTTGGAGCTATTGTTCACCTTTTTAAGGTAATAGCCGGCTACCCAGCCAGAGGTGTTCCCCGTCTTAACCTTTAACCACCCGTGCTGTTCATCGGTCACAGTTACTTTTGCTCCGTTCTTAATAGATCCTACAACAGTTGCATTCTTTGCCGGCTCATTGCGTACATTTAAAGAGTTCGCGTATACCTGAGCGGTATAACTAACGGCTGCCGTTTTAGCTTCAGCAGGCTGTGACGCTGTTATACCCATAAGGCTTGCTGCAAGCCATGTGACACCTATCATTTTTTTCATAGTATCCTCGCTTTTTCAAAGTAGTCGTAATTTTTTACCCATTTTACGAGGTTTAGAATAATATTTTTTGAGATATTTATGAGAACTTGGCCTCTTTTCCGGTGGTCTAAAGACTTGTATAATTATTACATATCGGGAAGGATGAAGGAGCACTGCCGTGACTAAACCAAAGCTATTCATTGGATCTTCCAGGGAATCCATACGTTATGCAAGAGCGATTCATGAGCAGCTGAAGAGGGATGCTGAAGTACATCCTTGGTATGCCAATGCCTTTCGAGCGAATGAATACACGATGGAGGCATTGGAGAGAAATTTGGATGAGAGTGATTTTGCCGTATTTGTGTTCTCGCCAGATGATGTTGCCAAAATACGCGGTAAATTTTATTATGTGACTCGTGATAATACGGGGTTTGAAATGGGATTGTTTTGGGCCAGATTACGGCGTAACCGCGTCTTTTGCTTAGTGCCGGATCAGGTGACTGCCCGCGATGATTTAATCCCTGGACAGAATGTTGAAGAATATCATCTATTGTCCGATTTGTCGGGAATTACAGCTTTAGAGTATGAGATGCACCATGATAATCCTACGGCTGCTGTGGATGTGAGCTGTGGTAAGATTATTGATAGTGTCCAGGGGTTTGGGAAATTCCGTGACCCGGTGAAAGATTTAGAGCAGCTAAAGATGGAATTAAGGCGCAAAGAAAGTATCCTTCATTTTTTTTGGCAATATAATAGTAATGTGACCATCTCTGAGGATGGAGAGAAGTATCACGCACTCAGTGAGGCGATCCGCAATTCTTTCTTACCTCCGAAGCATTGTCGTGTGATCGGTGCTGCGATCTGGCAGGCTCAAGAGAAAGAACAGCTTGTTCAGGTGGGAGGAAATGTCGGACGTGGGCACTCCTATTCCTTGACTGTAACGAAAGGGAAGGAGAAGCAGCCTAGTGTGGTAGATGCATTTTTATCGAGCAAATGGACTTTTTTTCAACGCACGGAAGTTGCGGAGGTATATATCCTATGCTATCCTCTAGGTAAGAAGTATGTTCTTTCCGTACACTTTTCAGGGAGTGATGGATTATCTGCGGATGATCTTAAGGCGGTAGTTGCGAATAATCAGGATTTATTCCGTACCATCAATCATTTAGTAGGGGAGGATTCAGCATGAAGCGAATAAAGGGTATTAACAACTTATCGGGTGCTGTTCTCCGCTCTGCAAGTGGTGGAAGCAGGAGTGCAGAAGATAATAAGAATACCACAAGCAAAACAGGGTCGAGCCATTCCGCTCAGCAACCAGCTTCAGCTCAAATTTATACTGCGCCTTCTTTAGATGGTGGAGACGATGAATATAAGAAGCTTATTAGCGGGAAGGTAGACAACAATAAACCATCCTTTGCGTAAAGAGCATAAGTGCTGTCTCGAAAGTAGTGAATCTACTTAGGGGGCAGCTTTTTTTTGCGTAAATGTAAGGATCGATTAATGAAGAGAATATTTGCACAAAAAGCAGCGCATTTGCAGGCTTTCTCTAGATCAGCGATAGGTATGGATAAATAGAGGAAATAATATGTCCATTGTGGGATGTGATGTGAGACGAGGACTAATGAAAGATTTTTTTAGAGTAATTAGGGAAAAACTCCCTGAAAATAGTTGGTAATTACCCTAAATGAACGGAATCAGGGATTTCCTCCCTAAAAATAAGAGCAATATCTATATTTAACACCGAATCAGGTCAATTATAGGGAGATATTCCCTAATTGTTAGTTTAATGAGCAGAAACCTTCGATTATTAGGGAGATATTCCCTAATTCCTAAGATGAGCTTCCGTTTCAATTCTTCAGCCTTGTTTTTTGAGTAGGATCAACTCAGCCGTTGTGAGGGCGCTCTACATAACGTGTTGCAGCAAGTCATAGTGCAACCAAGCCACAAACAATGTTACAGCAGCACATAGAAGCGCTTCTCCATTAACAGGAGAAGCGCTACTGTGCTTACTGAGACAGCCTCCAGCTCTATCGGCTATTCTTCTTGGCAATCTCGCGTCGTACAACAGGGGCGACCTCAGTTGCCAATAGTTCAATAGCTTTGGCTACCTTGGTGTAAGGAAGGCCGCCGATGTCGAGCTGAGTCATAAAGCGGCTATGGCCGAACAGCTCATGCTGATAGAGGATTTTTTCAATAATTTGCTGCGGGCTGCCCACAGCCATTGTGTTATCAGCAGATACATATCGTCCAAAGTCGTCACGAGAGACGTTGTATTCTTGTCCAGGTTTTGGGCTGATGGAATTACGATAGCTATAGTAGTACGGGTAATATTCATCGAGTGCCTGCTGTGAGGTTTCAGCAATGTAGCCGTGGCTAGTAATTGCAATCTTTAATGACTCAGGAGCATGCCCCGCCTGAATTCCAGCGCGTCGATAAGTAGCGGCAAGCTCTTGGAAAGGATCTGGACTGCCGCTAAGAATGGCGATGGCCATTCCAGTTCCGAGTGCTCCAGCTTTCTCCGCGCTTTCAGGAGAACCACCTACACCAATCCATACAGGAAGGCTTTGCTGAAGAGGGCGTGGTGCAATCTCAGAATCCTTCAAGGATGAGCGGAAGGAACCCTCCCAATTCATAATTTCATGCTTATTCAGCTCCAAGAGCAGATTAATGTTCTCGGCGAATAGCTTATGATAGTCTTCAAGTTCATATCCAAAGAGCGGAAAAGATTCCACAAAAGCACCACGTCCGGCAATAATCTCTGCGCGGCCATTTGACAGTAAATCAAGTGTGGCGAAATCCTCGAACACGCGCACAGGATCAATGGTGCTTAATACAGTAGTGGCGCTCGTCAGCTTGATTCTACGGGTAACCTGAGAGATGGCTGCCAGAACGACTGGAACCGAAGAAATTGCAAAATCAAGTCGGTGATGTTCACCTACACCAAATACATCAAGCCCTGCTTCATCTGCCAGCTTGGCCGCAGCTATCACTTCGTCGAGTCGTTGTTTCGGGCTGATCTTATTACCGGTATGACAATCCGCTACAATGTCTCCTAAAGTGTAGATACCGAATTCAAAATCGGATGCAGATGCTGTGGTTACCTCGTTACTCATGTTAACAAACCCCTTGTTATTCATATATTTGTTGGATCTTGTTCGTTTTATGAAAGAATGTGATTATTATAACACAATTACTTACAAAATGTAAGTTTATGAGTAAATGTTTTGATTTCTTCTTTTGTTAATGGCAAAATGAGGAATAATAATCCATGTTTTTACATTCTCATCTTCATTAGTATTATATTTGATTTTGAGAATCTATCCTAATGAGGGGAATCACGTACACACAGCTTTTTTGAAATGGGGAAATGAGGTACATATGAGGAGGAGTTGGGCCGTGAGAGGAACATTATTGAAATCATGTCTTCGTGCTACAGTTATTGGTTTAGGAGTATTGTTTATGGTAAATCCTGTACAAGCTGCTGCGGTTGATTCACATACCTCGTATATAGGCTCAAATTTTGATGACTATTATGCAAACCTGTCTGCTGCAAAGGTTGAGTGGTCAACCACGATGGATTTACCAACTTTAGGAGATATATCGACAGACTACCTCATGGGTAAGGGCGTTGTTGCAGCCGGCACAGGTAAAGCTTTTATCCTTCAAAAGGGCCAGCTTTTAGCCATTAACGCCCAGACGGGAAAAGTAATGTGGAAATACGGCTCCAAATTAAAGGCTCCGATACTTTATCAAGATGGCGTGGCCTATGTGACTTCAGAAGCGGGTACGATCTACGCAGTCAACGCGGCTACTGGAAAAAATAAATGGAGTTCATCAGCAAACAGTAAAGGCATCAGCCAATTAGTTATTGATAAAGATCAGCTTTTTGCCGCCAATGGGGATATTCATGCCTTCAATCTAAAGGATGGAAAATTGCAGTGGCGTGATAATTTCGGTGAAAAGCTGTATGAACCGTTCATGGTTAAGGGAAACCTGATATTAGCTCAAAACTCAGAATCCGGAGCGTATACGTATGACATTCTACATGCCTTTGATCGAAATACGGGTAAAGAACTTTGGAATAACAGAGATTATTATTTTCCGATTACTGAGATTAACGGAACGCTTATCACACAACGAAAGGCTACCTTATTCGATGCTCTTCCTCTTACTACACTCGATAGTTTGGATGTTAAGACAGGTAAAGTAGTGAAGACAGTCGTTTATAACCCTGCTAATATAGACCCAAATGATCCCGAGGCACCAAAGGGGGGCAGTGCCTGGAGCGATGGTGACAGAATTTTTATAACAGGACAAAAAGGAGTCTACAGCTACCCAGTCAATGCTGACCCTTCTACCGTAATACGCGATAATTATTCCTACGAATCCATTGGAGATAAGCTGTCCTACGCGGCGGGTCCCTATGATGGAAGAATCCTCTTCAGCAACGGACAAAGCATTTATGGTGTTAAAATGGCGAATAAGTCAGCGGTTCAGTATAGTGGAATCAGCAATCCGATTGCCCGCTTCGATCTACTGGGACATGGTATGTATGTCGCCCAGACCGACGGCAAATTAATCGCAATAGATTTGATTTCCGCAAAACCGATGGTGCAGCTCAAAACTTCGGATAGAGTATTTGGACCAACCCTGCTGGAAAGCGGTATGATCATTGTGCAGAGCAAAGGGAAGTTAACTGCTTTTACGGAGCCGCAGGCTCTCAAGATGAAATAGTAGAACATCTAAGCGGCTCGCCGAAGAATTTCGGTGGGGTCGTTTTTTTATGGAATATCCACAATTCCAGTGTGAAAAAAACAAATCTATTTTATGATAAATAGGTTATATAATGAGTAGGTTATACATTAACGAAATTAAAGAGAAGGACCGGGGGATAACATGGAACAGCAAGCGATTTGGGCAATAGGTATTTTTCTACTGATTTATGGACTGATTATTTCCGAAAAAATTCACCGTACAATCTTAGCGATGTTAGGCGCTATTGTTATGGTAGCGATGGGCATTGTGGATCAGGAGACGGCACTGCATCATATTGATTTTAATACCCTTGGACTACTTGTGGGGATGATGATGATTGTAGGGATTACTGCAGAGACAGGACTCTTTAAATATGCGGCTGTGAAATCAGCTAAGTTAGCAAAAGGAAAGCCGAGACGGATACTGATTGCCTTGTTTGTTATTACTGCACTCGCTTCAGCTTTCTTGGACAATGTGACAACAGTACTGCTAATGGTACCCGTTACCTTCAGTATTACAAGGCAATTGCGCATAAATCCGCTGCCTTTTTTGATGTCACAAATTATCGCATCAAATGTCGGTGGAACAGCAACATTGATTGGAGATCCGCCGAATATTATGATTGGCAGTGCTGTGAAAGAGCTAACGTTTATGTCTTTTATCAACAATCTGGCACCCGTGATTATCATCATTATGTTGGCGTATATCCCGCTCCTATTACTGATGTTTGGGAAGCAAATTAAATCCACACCAGAATTGCAGCAGAGTATCATGGACATGGATGAGAAAGCAATGATTACGGATCATAAGCTGCTGCGAAAATGCCTGGTTGTACTCGGAATTACGATTACCGGGTTCTTTTTACATCAGGCATTACATTTGGAGTCCGCTACAGTTGCTTTAGCGGGGGCTTTTTTATTGCTCTTATTAACTGGAGGAGAACACATGCTGGAAAAAGCTTTTCACAGCGTGGAATGGATTACGATCTTCTTTTTTATCGGACTGTTTGTGTTGGTATCAGGACTCGTCGAAACAGGTGTCATCGCGGAGCTGGCTGCCAAAGCAATTGATTTAACGGGTGGGGATGTGCTCATGAGCTCGATGATGATCTTATGGGTCAGTGCAATAGCTTCTGCGTTTCTTGATAACATTCCTTTTGTAGCAACGATGATTCCTTTAATACAGGAGATGGGGCAGATGGGGATCACCAATCTGGAGCCCCTCTGGTGGAGTCTAGCCTTGGGTGCCTGCTTGGGTGGCAATGGTACATTGATCGGTGCCAGTGCTAATCTGATCGTTGCGGGTCTAGCTGGAAAGGAGGGCTATCCGATTACATTTATGAAGTATTTGAAGGTGGGTTTCCCTTTAATGCTGCTGTCCATTGTGATCTCAAGTGTATATTTATATTTAAGATATCTAATGTGAACAAGTGTGTCTGAAAAAGTTTTATTGTTGACAGCTTTTCAAATGGATGATATTTTAAATATTATAATTCCAATTGATTTACTTTGAATAATAATTACCGACTGTTCCTACAGAGGTATTGCGAATGTAAAAGCGCAATACCTCTGTTTTTTTGTATACAGAATTGAAGGAGGGGTCACGATGGGAGAAGCATTGCTGTCGATTTCAAATCTAAATAAACGTTTTGAGTCTGCCGGAGGGCATGTTCAGGCACTGTATAATGTTGATCTCCATGTGCAAGAGGGCGAATTCATTACGGTCATCGGGCCCAGTGGCTGCGGAAAAAGCACGCTGCTGCGCATCGTGGCCGGTTTGGACAGTGGATATACGGGGAGTGTTACCTTAGGAGGGACGGAAATTGGAGGTCCCGGCATCGATAAGGGGTTTATTTTTCAAGAGCATCGTCTATTTCCTTGGCTCACCGTAGAGAAGAATATTGCTTCCGATTTGACGCTAGGCAACAAGGAAATTAGACGCAAGGTCGATGAGTTGATTGATCTCGTCAAGCTAAATGGGTTTGAGAAATCCTATCCCCGGGAGTTATCGGGAGGGATGGCCCAACGGGTAGCGATAGCCCGTGCGCTGCTGCGAAATCCCAAAATTCTGTTGCTGGATGAACCGTTTGGTGCACTGGATGCATTCACTAGAGCGCATATGCAGACAGTCTTGCTGGACATTTGGAGGGCCAACAAAACAACCATGATTTTTGTAACGCATGATATTGATGAGGCTGTATTTCTAGGTAATCGGGTAGTGATTCTAGAACCCCGCCCCGGAAAAATACGTAAGATTGTACCGGTAGATTTACCGTATCCACGTAAAAAAACAACGTCTTCCTTTCAAGAGCTACGCCTGAAGGTATTGAATTATTTTGAAAAAGTCGATGAGCTTGAGCTTATTGATGGGGCAGGAATATAGAATTCACAAATTTAAGTAGCTTAATGACTATAAAGATGTCGACCATACCGATGGAGACTTTCGAAATGAACTAACATTCGAGGGTCTCTTTTTGTTATTTAAAGTGAAGGTAAAGCTTAAAAAAGGTGGGTGCAGAGTATGACAAATCGGGCGATGGCCGTAAGAACTTCCGGACGCCCCGGAAAGGTAACGACTTTGGGACTGGGTCTCCTGCTGCCGGGCAGTGTACTGATTCTGTGGCAGACTCTTGGACACTACGGAATGATCTCAGATATGTTGTTCCCGACGCCGTATACCATTGCTGAATCTTTTGTAGCCTTGGCCGCTTCAGGAGATTTATGGCCAAACTTTAGGATCAGCTTGGTCAGAGCCCTATCCGGATTCCTGCTCGGTGGTGGACTTGGTCTGCTATTAGGCATTCTCGTAGGTCTGTTCCGCAGATCAGAGAAATTGCTAGATCCATCCCTGCAAATGATTCGTATGATCCCGAGTCTGGCGGTAGTCCCGCTGTTCATCTTATGGTTCGGGATCGGTGAGGAGTCGAAGGTGTTACTGATTGCTAAGGGGGCATTTTTCCCACTGTATATTAATACGTTCATGGGCATCCGCGGCGTGGATAACAAGCTGTTCGAAGTATCTCGAGTGCTTGGATTTAGCCCTATAAAGCAAATTGTAAGATTAGTACTTCCAGCGGCGCTGCCGAATATTATTCTCGGAGTACGCCTTTCCTTGGGGCTCTCTTGGTTAGGTCTGGTAGTCGCAGAACTGATTGCCTCCACTTCAGGCATTGGGTATATGATGTCGGACGCGCGTCAATTCGCGGATACACCTGTGGTGTTCGTGGGAATTATTATTTTTGCCATTGCAGGACTGGTGAGTGATTCTCTTGTTCGCTACATTGAACGACGGCTGCTGAGATGGCAGGACAACTATCGCGGATAAACAGAAAACGCGCATGAAACGAAAGGGGGATACGCCATGAGCGATGGAGTAGAAGCTATTTTGAAAAATACTACAAGAGCAAGAGAATCGCTAGATAGCAGTGATATTGCTCCTTTATCGACTAAGAAATTGGAGAAATCGGCGGTATCTATAGCATGGAAATCTCTACTGTCAGATTGGGGAACGGGCGCTATCATTCCGGTGGTGACGCTCATTCTTTGGCAGCTGGCAGGAAGCACCGGAATGATCTCTGCGCAGTTTCTGCCGACTCCATTGTCGATCGCCAGAGCTTTTACAGACCTATTGGTGACTGGAGAGTTAACTCATCATCTTGGGGTCAGTATGGGGAGAGCGGGCATTGGTTTTCTTATCGGAGGTGTGCTAGGTCTTTTATTTGGGATACTGACTGGCTTGTTTCGCAGTGTGGAATATGTGCTTGATCCCAGTGTACAGGTACTTAGGCTTGTTCCTCATCTAGCTATAGCACCACTGATTATTTTGTGGTTCGGCTTTGGGGAAATGTCCAAAGTAGTGATCATTCTGACAGGGTCGTTCTTTCCGCTCTATATTAATACCTTTATGGGCATTCGCAATGTGGACAATAAGCTGTTCGAGGTATCTCGGGTGTTGGGTTTTAGCCCTTATCAAAAGCTGCGCAGGCTGATATTACCAGCAGCTTTGCCCGGAATTTTGTTAGGATTACGACTGTCTTTGGCTGTAGCATGGATCGGTCTTGTTGTAGCTGAACTCATTGGATCACAGTCCGGCATTGGATTCCTTATCAATGAGGCGAAGCAGAATTCCAATACAGAGGTTGTGTTTGTGGGCATTATTATTTTTGCAATTGTCGGTAAGCTGATCGATTCATTGTTCCGAATCATTGAACGTAAGTTCCTGTTCTGGCGCGATAGTTACGAAGGGTAAATCATTTGAGGAGGTCTTGAGCTATGCGTGGATCGATACAAAAAGGATCGTTGAATTTGGTGGCGGATGTGCTTGTTATAGGTGGAGGACCGGCAGGAACATGGGCAGCCCTTACGGCCTCAGCGAAGGGTGCGAAAGTTGTCCTCGCAGATAAAGGCTACTGCGGTTCGAGCGGTGCAACGGCCCCCTCAGGAACAGGAGTCTGGTATGTGAAGCCGGATGAGAAGCTCCGGGAGGAGGCCAAAGCAAGTCGTTATACATTGGGCGGTCAGTTGGCTGAATCCCGCTGGATGGACCGAGTGCTAGACCGTACCTATGCCAATATGAACAAACTTGGCGTTTCAGGATATCCATTCCCTGTAGATGAGCAGGGTAACCAGTATCGTAAAAGTCTTCAGGGACCGGAATATATGAAATTAATGCGTAAGCTGGTGAAAAAGGCGGGCGTTAAAATTTTAGATCATAGCCCAGCCATGGAGCTCCTTGCGGATGAGCATGGCGTAGCTGGAGCGGCTGGAGTCCATACCCAGAGTGGTGATACCTGGACGGTTCAAGCAGGGGCAGTCGTTATTGCTACTGGGGGTTGTGCCTTCCTAAGTAAGGCGCTTGGTTGCAACGTGCTTACTGGTGATGGCTATCTATTTGCAGCTGAGGCTGGGGCGAACTTGTCCGGCATGGAATTCTCTAATGCCTACGCGATCTGCCCTACGTTCTCCTCTGTAACCAAGACAGCATATTACAACTATGCCAGCTTTTATTATGAGGATGGAAGCATTGTGGAAGGGGCGGGTTCCAAGAAAGGGCGTTCAGTTATCGCTCGGAATCTGCTAGCAGGCAATCAGGTATACGCCAAGTTGGATGGAGCACCAGAAGATTTAAGACCTCTTCTGCGGGTGGCGCAGACGAACTTTTTTCTACCCTTTGATCGACAAGGGATCGATCCTTTCAAGGATGCTTTTCCGGTTACGCTTCGTCTCGAAGGAACGGTTCGTGGGACGGGTGGTATTCATATCACAGACGAAAGCTGTGGCACAGGTGTTCCCGGACTTTATGCGGCAGGAGATGCAGCTACTCGTGAGCTAATTTGCGGGGGATTTACTGGTGGTGGCAGCCATAATGCGGCTTGGGC
This sequence comes from Paenibacillus sp. VTT E-133280, assembly GCF_002264385.1. NCBI lineage: Bacteria > Bacillati > Bacillota > Bacilli > Caryophanales > Paenibacillaceae > Paenibacillus > Paenibacillus sp. VTT E-133280. The sequence continues at coordinate 30,252 of NZ_NFUX01000031.1, read as the reverse complement.
TATGTCATCCGGCAGTTTTGCAGGAGAAGGGGCTGCTATCTATGCGCAGAGCCTTGGCTCGAATGCAGCGTACCGTAATCCAGTCGGCTTATCATCTTCCCCACTGGTTCATCAAGAAGTGAAGCCTGGAGTATCAGCTCATACGTCAGAGGTTGTGTCTGCTGTGCAGGCTGAAGTGAAGCCGTATGACATTAATTTATTCCGTACGGACAAAGGGCTGACCTCTTCATTAGGCCGTCTGAATGAATTGTGGAAAGAACAGCGTAGCCGTGAGATTCAGCGTACCCCTGAAGGGGTTAAAGCGCGTGAAGCAGAAGCCATGACTGCAACTGCCCGTTGGATGTACAATTCCGCGCTTGCCCGTACGGAGACGAGGGGCATGCATAAGCGTGAAGATTTTAAGGGAACGGATCAAGAACAGCATCATCGCTTAATTAGCGGTGGATTGGATCAGGTATGGGTGAAGACAGAAGCCGTGGCCAAGGAGGGGGTTCTATCGTGATTGAGGTGATCAGCGCTGCCAGATGTGTAGAGTGCAACCAATGTGTATCGGTCTGCCCGACCAATGTCTTCGAACGGGTAGAGGATGGCATTCCTGTTATTGCCCGGCAGAGCGATTGCCAGACTTGCTTTATGTGTGAGCTGTATTGTCCTGTGGATGCTCTCTACGTTGCGCCAGATTCAGAGAAAGTGATTGGGGTGACAGAGGCAGGGCTAGAGGAGCAGGGATTACTTGGTGGTTATCGTGAAAAGGTAGGCTGGGGCAAAGGCAGACAACCGGTAGCAAGTCATGACTTTATGTACCAATTGGCGTCGAGGGCAGGGTTCTGACCTTGATTAAGATTAAGATAAATAACATAAATCTAGGGGGAGAAAGAAATGAAACCAGCGTACAGAGAGATTCAAGGGAAACGTTCTAAAAGGATACGATTTGCACTTTTAACTACGATTATGATGGTTATGCTGGTACTTCAGGCTTGCGGAAATAACGCTGGAGGTAATGGAGCATCTGCATCCGGCGGCTCTAGTACAGAGAAATCTGGAGGCAAATCCGAAAGTAACGTTCCAGCGGTACTGAACTTTGGTTTTATAGGCTCTAATAAGTTGAATGTGCCAGGTGGCGCGGAGGGCTGGGGATTTTATAAAGGGATCATTCAAGAAGAGCTGAAGAAATATGGCATTACTGAAGTGAAGCTTACGGGCTTTCCAAACGGTCCCGATCAGACAGAATCCTTAATTAGTGGTCGATTAGATATCGGCAGCCTTGGGGATACACCTGCTATTATTGCTTATGCTTCTGGTGCCAAGACACGTCTGATTTCACAATCCTCAGCCAACACTATCGGTTATCTAATCGGTAAGAAAGATGGACCAAAGACGGTGAAAGATCTGCAAGGGAAGACTATTGCCATTCAAAAAGGCTCTTTTATGCACCGTTATGTCGTTGGATTACTTCAGGAGGAAGGCGTAACTGACTACAAACTCGTGCATATGCTCATTCCGGATGCTACCGCAGCTTTAGCCCGTGGAGATGTAGATGCTACAACGAATCTTGGTGTTCCTGCGCTGAAGTTAATTGACCAAGGCTACACTCATTTAGATGATGCCTCGAAGCATCCGAATCTGCTTGGCACCAGTGCAACTGTTGTGTCTGAGGACTATCTGGCGAAATTCCCTGATTTTCCGAAGGTGTGGAACGAGGCTCGTGAGAAAGCTTTAGCAGATCTTAAGCAGCATGAGGATGAGTATTATCAATTTCTGGCTGAAATCGGAGATACAACGCCAGAGCTGGCGAAGCAAGTAAATCCAATCAGTGATATCAAAGATACCGCGTTTACTAACGAAGGAACCAAGCTACTAGAGGGTACCAAGAACTTCCTTGTCGAAGAAAAACTAGCGAAAAAAGACTTTAATATTAGCGATTGGCAGCTGAAATAACTATGGCTGGAAAGCGAAAACTGAATTTGAAGCTGTCTAGAATAACATGTACTAGCGAGTTTTTGGGGAGGAAGTCAAATGTCGCAGCTTAAGAAGGAACTGACAGTGGATGTCCTCGTGCTTGGCGGAGGTCCTGCAGGAGCTTGGGCGGCATGGAGTGCAGCGTCACAAGGTGCAAAGGTAGTCCTTGCAGATAAGGGCTACTTGGGCACAAGCGGCGCAACTGCGCCTGGAGGGACGACGCTGCTCGTTATCCCTCCAATTGCTGAGCTGCGGGAGCAGGCGGTACAATCCAGGCTAAAATCCGGTGGATATTTGTCGGAGAATGCTTGGATTCACCGTGTGCTGGATCAGGTAGAACAGAATCTGGCTTTAATCGAGCAGTGGGGTTATCCTTTTCCAAAAGATGAGGCAGGAAACTCATTGCGCACACATCTGCACGGACCAGAATACATGCGGATTATGCGAAGAGTTGTCCGCAAAGCGGGGGTCACGATCCTCGATCAGTCGCCAGCGCTGGAACTTCTTCATGATGAACATGGGGTTGGCGGGGCTCGCGGGATCAATCGTTTGACAGGAGAGACCTGGGAAGTGAAGGCTAACGCCGTTGTGATGGCAACCGGAGGCTGTGCTTTTCTCAGCAAAGGTCTTGGCTGCAATGTTCTGACAGGCGAAGGGCTGCTGATGTCCGCTGAAGTGGGAGCCGATTTGTCAGGTATGGAATTCAGCCGCCAATACGCGCCGAGCTTTGCAGACGGAACCGTAACACGTGGACGTATGCTGGCCTGGGCCACCCTTTATGACGCGGACGGTCATCCGCTGCATAAAGGGGATCGGACTTTTGGCAGCATTCCTGAAATGCTGCTCAAGGGGCCGGTTTATGCTTCGCTTGATCTGGCAGATACAGCGGAGAAACAGGATTTTCTGCGAAAAGCGCATCCGATTTTCTTTATGCCGCTGGAGCGGTCGGGAATTGATGCGTTTAAGCAGAAATTCCCGCTCACCCTGCGCTATGAGGGCACGATGCGCGGCACTGGGGGTCTGCGCCTTACGGGCATGGACTGCCGGACGACCGTGCCCGGACTTTATGCGGCCGGAGATGCCGCATCACGCGAGAAAGTGACCGGCGCCATCTCCGGCGGCGGGGCTTATAACGCTTCCTGGGCCATATGCAGCGGAAGCTGGGCAGGCCAGGGAGCCGCGCAGCATGCGCGGTCCAGCCGAGGGCAGGCGAACAGCCGCAACCTCACCGCAGCGGGACGCTACGGTCTGGCGGCTGGCGCCAACACCTCGGACACGCTGGAGGTGAAGCCGCTAGTCGCGGCGATCCAGCGTGAAATCTTGCCGCTGCAGATCAATTATTTCCGCAGCGAGCCGGGCATTTCTTCAGCCTTGAAGCGGCTGAATGCCTTGATGCCCTTCTTGAACGGGCGGGTTCCCTCCACCGTACAGGGCATCGTGCAATCGCGTGAAGCCGCGGCAATGCTCGCGGTCGGCAGGTGGATGTACACCGCCGCGCTCGCCCGCAAGGAGACGCGCGGCCTGCAAAAGCTCGCGGAATATCCAGCGCTTGATCCGCGTCAAACCTACCGGCTGATTGTATCCGGTATAGAGCAAATAAGGATCAGTACCGAGGCTGTGCCCCATGCTCATGAACTGAATCCACTAAAGGAGGGGCAAGCGATATGATCGAACTAATTAGCTTGGAACGCTGTGTGGGCTGCAAACTGTGTACGAAGGTTTGCCCAACGAACGTATTCGAGATGAAGGGGAAGATTCCGGTCATTGCGCGTCAGGAAGATTGCCAGACTTGTTTCATGTGTGAAGCTTATTGTCCTGTAGATGCACTTTATGTAGCGCCGCAGGCAGATCGGTTGATTGGTGTAAATGAGGAGGCGTTAATTTGGACGGGAGTGCTAGGAAGCTGGAGGGCTGAGATCGGCTGGGGGCCAGAGGCTAACGGCTCGATGGCGGAAAGGGATACCACCCCTTATTTTGAAGTGTTTACGGAGCAGTACCGTACGTGAAAGTGCTAGTGTACAAAAACTAAAAAAGCCACCCGAAAGGGGGGGCTTTTTGATACGTTAAAATCTATAGCAGTGCTTCAATAGCTGGCTCAATATCCAGCGGGTCTACTGTAGATTCGAATCTAGTGATAACATTGCCTTCGCGATCAATCAGGAATTTAGTGAAATTCCATTTGATTTCATCATTGTTCAATGCTTCCGGATCTTTGCTCTCAAGCATGCTTTGAAGCAGCTTTCCTGAAGAATGGTTCATGTCGAAACCTTCAAATCCAGCCTGCTCAGTAAGGTGAGTGAAGAGGGGATGTTTATTTTCGCCCTTTACTTCAACCTTCTCAAAGAGAGGGAACGTAACGCCGTAATTGATTTGGCAAAATACATTCACTTCTTCATTGCTGCCAGGTTCCTGCTCCCCAAATTGATTGGATGGGAATCCGAGAATTTGGAAGCCGCGATCTTCGTATCTCTCATAGAGCTTTTGCAGGTCGGAATATTGGTGGGTAAATCCGCACTTACTTGCTGTATTCACAATCAGAAGGACTTTACCTTTGTATTGCTCTAGTTCGATATCTTTTCCCCGAATACTGCGTGCTGTATATGGATAAATGCTCATGCTGTTACATCCCTTCAGTTGTGTATTCAAAACGTTAAAGCTGTCAGTGAATAAGAAAAGGAAATATTTTCAATGATTTAATTGTAAACAATCAAAATATCGCTGTCAACATCATACATAGAAAGGGATAGGAACCTTTAAGGTATTGCTATCATAGTATGCATATGGGTTATTTCATCTTCAAAGCCTATTCAAACAAGTTGTTATAGGAAAAACTTTACTTCAAATGATTTTAATGAATTAAAGCTACTCAGCGTTACATTATTATCTTGCGTCGGCAACATTTTTTGATTAAGATAGCAGAAACCAGCGTAAAAGACGCGCTGACATAATCAAAGACAATGACGAAGAGAGTAAGCATTATAGCGGATCTTAACAGGGAAGGCGTGCCGGAGACTGAGAGCACCCTCATGAGACGATGAATGCCGAAGTTCACTTCCGAGTCGGCCCCTGAAGTAATTGTCACAGGTCGTGACAGGTATGAGTAGGGAGGCCCGCGCTCCGCGTTACCGGGTGAAAGACAGAGTTAATCTTTAGTCCAGGGAATCGGATTGTCTATTCCTTTGTGCTAGTATTCAGGTTAATTCTAAATAAGGGTGGTACCACGGCTCCTCGTCCCTTGCGACGGGGGGCCTTTTTGCGTTTCAAATTATAAATAACAAGAGGGAGTGGAAGGGTAATGAGTAACGTGGAATTGGATGTGCTTAGAGGTCGTCTGGATGAAATCAATGGTCAATTGCTGGAGCTGATCTCCGAGCGGGCTAAGATTGTGCAGGAGATTGGAGTAGTTAAAGAAAAGCAAGGTGTGCCTAAATTTGATCCAGAACGTGAAAAGAAAATGCTCGATCAGCTCGTAGCGAGCAATCAAGGACCTTTCACTAACGGGACCATCCGCAGCCTCTTTAAACAAATTTTTTCAGCATCTCTGGACTTACAATCCGATGAACATAAAAAAACTTTGCTAGTCGCACGTAAGAGTCACAAAGAAGACACAGTAATTGTTCTGCCGGGAGATGTGACCGTTGGCGGTTCTTCTTCCCTGATGGTAGCCGGTCCTTGCTCTGTGGAGAGCGAACTACAGACCCGCACCGTAGCTGCAGCCCTGCAAAAAGCTGGCGTACGTGTAATGCGTGGAGGTGCCTTCAAGCCGCGGACTTCCCCTTATGACTTCCAAGGTCTAGGCATGGATGGCCTAAGAATACTACGTGAAGCAGCAAATGATTATGGCCTGCTGACCATCAGTGAGATTGTAGATCCAAGACATATTGAAGAGTCCTTGGACTATGTAGATATCATCCAGATCGGTGCACGGAACATGCATAATTTCGAGCTGCTAAAAGCGGTCGGAGAAGTTAATAAGCCAGTGCTGTTGAAACGCGGATTGGCTGCCACGCTCGATGAATTCATCCATGCAGCGGAATACATTATGTCTCGTGGCAACACACAAATTATGTTGATTGAACGCGGAATTCGTACGTATGAAAAAGCGACCCGCAACACGCTCGATATCTCAGCGGTGCCTATTCTCAAGCAGGAATGCCATTTGCCAGTATTGGTCGATGTTACTCACTCCACAGGACGCAAAGATATTCTTATCCCATGTGCGAAAGCCGCACTCGCAGCCGGAGCCGATGGTATTATGGTCGAGGTGCATCCTGATCCTGCAACCGCGTTGTCCGATGCCGCGCAGCAGCTGAATATTGATGAGTTCAACACCTTCTTTAATGAAGTGAAAGCTTCCGGACTATACCGGTAATCTAGAAATATAGAATTTAAATGATATTTCAAGGATTGGCTAGAAAATGAGGTGAATAAGCGCTTACAAGTCTATCTAATCTTTTTGTGAAGGTGAAGGCGGGTCGAGTACAATAAGGAACATAAGCGTTGCACCGGCCCCGGGTCTTTTTGAAAAAGGCCTATATACCTTATTAGTCACAGGAGGAAATTAGATTTTGAAGCAGCTTACCTTAAATAATGGGTGGTTTTCTAACACTCGGACCGATATTTTATCGGGGATGACCGTAGCCGTTGCACTCATTCCTGAAGCGATTGCCTTTTCGATCCTGGCAGGAGTAAGTCCGATGGTTGGTTTATATGCCTCTTTCTGTATTGCAATTGTAACCGCACTTGCCGGGGGCAGACCCGGAATGATCTCGGCAGCTACGGGGGCTATGGCTCTATTAGTCGGAAGTCTTGTACTAGAACACGGAATTGAGTATCTGTTCGCGGCAACGGTATTGGCTGGTGTGTTTCAGATATTGATGGGGATGCTAAAGCTGGGGCGATTTATTACGTTTTTGCCACAGCCGGTCATGACGGGTTTTGTTAACGCGCTGGCGATACTGATTTTCATGGCGCAGCTTACCCATTTTAAGGGACAAGGTTGGGTAATGTACGGCCTGGTAGCTCTGACCTTGCTTATTATCTACACGGTTCCTCGGTTTACCAAAGCCGTACCTTCAGCACTTGTAGCGATTGTTATCGTTTCTGTTCTTAGTATCGCTCTTCATCTGGACGTAAGAACCGTAGGTGATATGGGGAATATTACAGCAACTTTGCCCCTATTCCATCTCCCTGAGATCCCGTTCACGCTGGATACGCTGCTTATTATTTTGCCATATTCACTCTCACTGGCCGTAGTTGGGCTATTGGAATCCCTGATGACTGCCACCTTAATAGACGATATTACGGGCACAGGTAGTGATAAGAACAGAGAGGCGAAGGGACAGGGGCTGGCGAATGTAGTCACTGGTTTTTTCGGAGGGATGGCAGGCTGTGCGATGATTGGCCAGTCGATGGTTAACATGAAGTCAGGAGGACGCACGCGTCTGTCCACGTTTGTGTCAGGGATCTTTTTATTGTTTCTAATTATTGTACTTGGCGATGTGGTGAAGCAGATCCCGATGGGCGCTCTCGTCGGCGTAATGATAATGGTCTGTATCAGCACCTTTGAATGGGGCTCACTCAAAACTTTAACCCGTGTCCCGCTAAGCGATGCACTCGTTATGATTGTAACGGTGGTTACTGTGGTGGCTACGGACAACCTTTCTATTGGAGTTTTGTTTGGGGTTCTGTTAAGTGCTTTAACGTTTGCTTGGAAAATAGCTTCGATCCGCCTAACGGTTCAGGAAGCAACCTCTTCCAAAACATATGCGGTGTCCGGCCAGCTGTTCTTCGGCACGACAAGCCACTTCATTCATGAATTCGCCTACGATAGCGATCCGGATCATATTATTATCGATTTTTCACACTCCCATGTGTGGGACCAATCTGCAGTTCATGCCATAGCGAAGACAATGAGCAAATATGCTGAGCATGGCAAAAAAGTCACCATTACCGGACTTAATGATCAGAGCTCACAGCTGGTTCAGCGGGTGGGGTTATCTATACAGTAGGACATACAAGAAAATAACGGATACCCTGATAAAAGATTGCGCTATATGCGTGATCTTTTTTTTTATAGCAGATATTAACGGTAAGAGAAGACGGGCAAGGTTTTACTTTTGGTACAATCTAATATAAAATATAAAGTGGATAATGTTTATCCGCTTTATACGCGGACGGTACTATCTACATTTTTAATCAAGCTATTTACGTAAATCGAGGTGCTATACATGCATATGAAAACAGGGGTAGAACAGTCGGTGTACGCACTGGTTCTGCTTAACATGCTGCCGGACAAGGCGGTGCTGCCTGGAGAAGCGATTAGCCAACAGCTCGGAGCATCGGCGACCTATTTTCAAAAACTGTTAAGAAAGCTGGTAACCGCAGACATCATCACGTCTGTTCCCGGCATTAAAGGTGGCTTTAAATTAAAGAAAAGACCTGAAGATATTCGTGTATATGACGTTTACCTTGCAGTGGAAGGCCAGCAGTCGCTGTACTCATCCAATGGTATTTTGGTAGACATGTTGGATTTAGAAAAAGAAGATAGCTGCTGCCTGTTAACGAATCTGATGGAGGAAGCTGAATCCTCTTGGAAAGCTGTATTAAAGCGGGAGACCATTGCTTCGTTGTCGGAGGAAATGCGTGGTGAACGCTTTAAAGATAAGATTGCAGCCTTAGAGGAATGGGTCAGCAATAAAATGGTCATCTAACCAAAGAAGGGATGTATTCGCATGAGATTAAGCATATTGGATCAGGCACCCGTGACAAGCGGTAACACTGCGGAAGGTGCCTTGAATAAAGCAGAAGAACTGGCTATTTTAGCAGATGAGCTGGGATATAGCAGAATGTGGATGGCAGAGCACCATGGCGGAAATACATTTGCTAGCTCAGCTCCGGAAGTAACGGCTGCCCGTTTAGCCGCCAAAACCAACCGTATTCGAATCGGCACCGGCGGTGTAATGATGATGCATTATTCTCCGCTTAAGCTGGCGGAAGTATTTAAAACGTTAAGTGCTTTTTCCCCGGGAAGAATTGATTTTGGTGTAGGGCGAGCTCCGGGTGGCGATACAAGCGCCATGTACGCTTTGTCTGAAGGCCGCGAGTTAATGCTGCATAATATGTATGACAAGCTTGGCATTACTATGCAGCTGCTTAGTGATCAGATTCCGGAAGATGAGCTATATGCCAAAAATCTCGCTGCTCCAACGAAGGTGGCGCTTCCTGAAGTATGGTTGTTAGGCTCAAGTGGCAATAGTGCGCGAAAAGCTGCACAAATGGGAGTCGGATACTCCTTCGCACAATTTTTTAATGGTGCGATGAGTAATGAGATCTTGGACCATTATCGGAATAACTACCAGCCTTCTATCTTTATGGACAAACCAGAGATCAGTGTATCCTATATGGTGACCACAGCAGAAACGAAGGAAGAAGCTGAGTATGAAGCATTACCGCAGGATATTTTTCGGTTGATGATGAGTAAGGGCCGGATTACTCAGGTGCTGACACCAGAAGAAGCTCAGAACATTTCGTTATCGGAAATTGACCGGATGTCAATCAAGGAAGGGCGCAAGATTCATTTGGTTGGTGCGGTTAAAGACATCGCTGTACGTTTGCAAGAAGAACAAGCACACTATGGATTCCAAGAAGCAATGATATGCAGCATTCCGCATTCGCAGGAGAAACGTCTAGAGGTTTATCGACTGTTGGCGCGTGAACTGCTAGGCTCTTGATTCTTTCCTCTCAAACCCGCATTTGATGCGGGTTTTTTGTATGCCAATTTAGCTTTTTGATCGATACATACCCTCAAAAGACAATAAATTAACCCTACAGCCTCCTAAAAGTAACATTTGAAATTCTAACTTCATCTATGATTAATGAAAGATTAAATTTTAAAAAGAGGATAGGAAGTGACCAAGAGATGTTTCCTTTACATAAATCCGTTACGCTGACAGCCTTGCTTCTAATTAATTTGCTGGCAGGCTGCCAACATCAGGTTGACCCATCCCCCCTTCAATCGGCTAACGGCTACCACACCTCAAGACCGAAGCCAACAGACACCGCTGCTAACCTCATAAAGCTGGAGTGGAAGCTGGTGGATACAATCCCCGTAGTCTCTCAACTTAGTGCTTCACCCACAGGCGCTACTTTGATTACAGAGAAGAAGCTGGATGATTTCGGAGGAATTCAAGTGAGTGTGTATACGATGGCTAGTGACGAAGACTATGTGTTTGCCGGAATTTCTACATCCCAAGGACAATACAGTCTAGGGGCGATAGGAACTTATAATTATCGTCAACCGGAGGATATCAAGGTAGAAGTGGTGCGGCTGTTTAACGAAAAGGTGTTGAAAATCACCGGAGGACTAGGAGCAAATAACTCGCTCAGTAACTATTATTTAATCGACGAGAGCGGTAACCCCTTGGGTTTGCTGCAAATAGATACCGGACATTCCAAAGAGCTGGATGTTGATGGGGATGGCTCTATAGAGAGTGTAGCTGCACATGGAAATCCGATGAGTGCCTACATTTACCGCTGGAATGTTGATCACGCTGAGGTAACTTACGTTAATGATGCTTTGAAGGCGGACTCCGTGGTGCTAACAGATGAAGGAATATATGAAGCTTCTGATATCGGGGACAAGCAGAGCAAAAGATTCCGATTGACCCTAGAAGGACTGATCCCAGAGCGGTAACGCCATGACTACTGCTGCTGAAATATTTCCTGCGACCAATTCCCTCAAAACTCCGTATAGACGATTAAGCTTAAATGATTATCCATAATCTAGGAGGGGTATTGGATGAATATGCAAATGAATCCGAAATTGAAACAGCTGCGTCCGGGAAAAATAGTTAGCGGTGTTGCAGCAGTGCTCATTGTATTGTTGATTGGCGCGAACTCTTTTGTATCTGTGGAATATGGGCATGTAGGTTTGTACAAAACCTTTGGTAAATTAAATGACAATACGTTGTCACCTGGCATTCATTTTAAAGTTCCGTTTATTCAGACGGTGATTCAAGTCAATACGCAGGTAACGAAAGCGGAGACCGATACATCCGCCTCTTCAAAAGATCTTCAGCCCGTATCCACACATGTGGCGGTGAACTATTCCGTAAATAAGGCTTCCGCCTTTAATCTGATGAACAATATCGGAGGTAATTTTGATAATGTAATTATTAATCCGGCTATTCAGGAAATCGTCAAGGAAGTGACGGCAAAATATCCAGCAGAGGACCTGATTACACGTCGTGATGTAGTGTCGAGTGAGATCAGTGAGCATTTAACTGCTAGGCTGGCAAAATATGACCTGATCGTCAACGATATTAACATTGTTAACTTTAAATTCTCGGAGGCGTTCAATCAGTCGATTGAAGCGAAGCAGGTCGCTCAGCAGCAGGCGCTGAAGGCTGAAAATGATCTCCGGCGGATCGAGATTGAAGCGAAGCAAAAAATCGCCCAGGCGCAAGCAGAGGCTGAATCCTTAAGACTTAAGAAGCAAGAGGTTACTCCTGAGCTGGTGCAGCTGAAGCAAATAGAGGTCCAAGAGAAAGCGTTAGAAAAATGGAATGGCGTGCTGCCGTCTGTAACAGGGGGAGCCACTCCATTTGTAGATATTCAATCCCTGACTAAATAAATTTTGATTGAAATTATGAAAATATAGAAGAGCCCTCCTTCAATAGAAGAAGAGCTCTTTTTACTATTAATATTGATAAAGCATTGTAGGAATTTGCCAACCCGCGCCAACCGACCAGAAGAAGACATAATCGCCACGTTTGATTCGTCCGTCTTCGATGCCGCGTTGAAAGGCGATAAAAGGACTGCTTGTAGCTGTATACCCGAACTCGTCACCTACATAGATGAATTTCTCATTAGTTAGTCCTAGACCCTCTTGGATAAGTTCGATATTTTTGAGAGAGAATTGTGAAAGGCAGAAGGCAGAGATATCATCTGTAGTCAGGCCGTTTCTTGAGAGAAGCTCCTTCATGTCTGCAACCGCCGCATTTACACAAACTGTACCGTCAAAGGGTGTCCAGCGTATCCGGATTTGCTCCGGTGTAATGTCCTCATGATAAATATTCGATAAACCGCAAGCAGGGAACATAATATTCTCAGATCCCTCAGAATCAGTGTAATAAAGGGAGTCAATGAAGCCTGATTGCTCGCTACTTCGCTCCAGAATGACAGCTGCTGCGGCATCCCCGAAGTTAGGGTAAGTAATTTCATCATCCGTATTGCAGTTCACCGAGCTATAGTCGCTTCCCACGACGAGCGCATACCGGATGCTAGGATTAGCCTGCATATAACGACTTGTCTGCTCCACGGCAGACACCATTCCTGCACAGTTGGCATTGGAATCTTGCGTAATGGTCCGATGTTTACCTTGAAGCATACGGTGCAGCAGGAGTGCATTGGTAGGGTAGGTATATTCCGGTGTCTGTGAAGCGAACATGATCATATCCATATCTTCACCTTGTAAATTGGCTTCTTGTAGCGCTTTTTGGGCGGCCTTTAGTCCCATCGTTAGGGCATTTTCATCCTTTTCCTTTACGATGTACCTCCGGTCACGACCCATGACTTCTAGGAATCGCTTGATGTCCTTGCCCATACTCTGGAAATGCTCCAGATAATAATCATTAGATACGACATGCTCCGGATGGTAATAAGCGGCTTGGCGGATGGTTATATGTCCCAAATGAAACCTCCTATGCTTCAATAATTTCGTAATTTTCTAATTTCGTTGCCCGTGCTACTCGGCTTAGCTGCATTTTTAAGACAGGGCTTTTGGCAATAATGAAGGTTACTTTTTTAAATCCTGATTCTTTATACAGTATGTAGCATTGCTCAAGCATAGGAAGAGTGTCCGGCGAGGATACGTTTAATGTCTTGCAATCTAAAATGATCTCGTATTGTGCCGGGTCAAATGTACTTACAATTTGATTGTACTCCTGAATGAAGCGCCCGGCGTCCTCAGTGGACATAGAACCTTCCACTTGTACATTCAGTTTTTGGGCTGTAGCGTTTGAGGTGAAATTAAAGTTTCCCATTTTAAATCAATCTCCTCCTAAGTAGATAAAAGAAAAAATTCAATAAATAGGCTAAAAAACCTATTTATATAGGTATTATCGTATTTTTTAATGGGAAAGTTTAGGGGGATTATCCTTTATATTTTAAAAAATACAAGAAGCTATAAAATTAACTTGAAAAGATAATTGAGTTAATAATGACCTGCTTTAAATATATTTATATGAGTTAACCCAGGTTAGGGTGGTTCTGATCACCCGGTCGACTTTGCAAAGCAGAGTTCTATTGGTATGATTACAGAGATGAAAAAAATTCACTATCCAAATCATGGAGGAATGACAAAAATGAGCGAAATTACACTATCGCGGATCATTGATCATACACTGCTTAAAGCAGATGCACGGAAAGAAGATATCGTTAAATTGGCAGAGGAAGCAAAAGCCTATAAGTTTGCTTCGGTCTGTGTAAACCCTGCTTGGGTAGCTACTGCCCATGAAGTGCTGAAGGATACGCCTGAGGTTAAAGTATGTACAGTTATCGGCTTCCCACTTGGATCCTCGACAACAGAGACCAAAGCATTCGAGACCACCAATGCAATCGCTAATGGTGCGGGTGAGGTGGATATGGTCATCAACATCGGAGCACTGAAAGATGGTAACGATGAGCTCGTTAAACGTGATATTGCAGCAGTTGTAGACGCAGCTCGCGGTAAAGCACTGACTAAGGTCATCATCGAGACCTGTTTATTAACGGAGGAAGAAAAAGTCCGTGCCTGCAAGCTTTCTGTTGAAGCTGGAGCAGACTTCGTAAAAACATCCACAGGATTCTCTACAGGTGGAGCAACGAAGGAAGATATCGCGCTGATGCGTGCAACGGTTGGACCTAATGTGGGTGTGAAGGCTTCTGGTGGTGTTCGTAGTGCAGAAGATGCCCAAGTAATGGTACAAGCAGGCGCAAGCCGTATTGGTACTAGCGGTGGTGTAGCGATTGCTAAGGGAGAAACAAGCCAAAGCAATTACTAATAGAAGATAAAAAGATAAGTGAATCGGTAGCGGTGAGATGAGGTGGACAAGCTTTATTCGCCGCTATTCTTTTTTATTACGTAGACATTCTGTACTAGCTACATAGGTTTTCATAAGTTTTTTAGTTTAAAGACTTTTATTGAAAGCGTTATCTGATTTTTGTCGGACAGGGTTTCCTTCGAATGAATCAAAATATAATAATTCACACCGGAATAATAAGATTTTTTTCTTTTCAAATGGTGCTGTTTATGAGAGAATGGGTACAATTATTATTTGTTAAAGATTTCTATTCTTATTTATAAAGGGAGGAAATACCAATGTCAGAAGACCGTAAGCTGTCATTTGAAACTTTGACTGTTCATGCAGGCCAGGAAATTGATCCAACTACTTTCGCACGTGCTGTACCGCTTTATCAAACCACGTCTTATGGGTTCCGTGATGCTGATCATGCAGCAGATCTGTTTGCACTCAAGGAATTTGGGAATATTTATACTCGGCTGATGAATCCGACCACAGATGTATTTGAACAGCGCTTGGCAGCACTAGAAGGTGGAGCAGGTGCACTTGCTACAGCTTCCGGGGCAGCGGCTATTTCTTTTTCCATTCTAAATATTGCGGGCGCTGGAGATGAAATTGTATCTGCGGCAAGCCTATACGGTGGAACTTATAATCTTTTTTCTACAACACTGCCTAAGCTTGGCATTAAGGTGCATTTTGTGGATTCAGATAATCCAGAAAATTTCCGTGCTGCGATCAATGACAAAACCAAAGCTTTGTATGCAGAAACCATTGGTAACCCACAGGGGAATGTCTTAGATATTGAAGCCATTGCAGCGATTGCACATGAACATGGAATTCCTCTGATTGTGGATAATACGTTCCCAAGTCCATATTTACTGCGTCCGATTGAGCATGGAGCTGACATTGTTGTTCATTCGGCAACCAAATTCATCGGCGGACATGGTACATCCATCGGTGGAATTATTGTGGACGGTGGTAAGTTCGACTGGAAGGCAAGCGGTAAGTTCCCAGGACTTACAGAGCCTGACCCAAGTTATCATGGCGTTGTTTATACGGAAGCTGTTGGACCGATTGCTTATATTATCAAAGCCCGCGTTCAATTACTTCGCGATTTAGGTGCTGCTATTTCACCATTTAACTCTTGGATGCTGTTGCAAGGGCTAGAAACCCTCCATTTGCGAATGGAGCGTCACAGCCAGAATGCGCTGAAGGTTGCGCAATATTTGGAGGCACATGCAGATGTAGAATGGGTAAGTTATTCTGGACTTCCTACTCATCCATCTCATGAATTAGCGCAAAAGTATTTACCTAAAGGTCAAGGAGCGATCCTTACCTTCGGTATTAAAGGTGGAAGTGCTGCGGGACGCAAGCTGATTGAAAATGTGAAGCTGTTCTCGCATTTGGCGAATGTCGGTGACTCCAAGTCATTGATTATTCACCCTGCAAGTACAACACATGCACAGCTGTCCGAAGAAGAGCAAACCACAGCGGGAGTAACCCCGGAATTGCTCCGCTTATCGATTGGTACGGAATCTATTGATGATATTATTTATGATCTGGAACAGGCCATTGCCGCTAGTCAACAATAGAACAATGAAGTTCAAGGAAGGCATCTGCTGCTATGCGGCGATGCTTTTTTTTTGTGATTTAATAAGGCTAAATCTTCATATGATTTGGCAACGCTTGCATATTTCATGTGAGGTTCCCGTATTTATAAGTGTGGTAATAAGATGTCGGTGGCATGATGTTTATGTACTAGGCGTACCGGCAGCAATCCAAAGATAAAGGGTGGGTGCGAAGATGAAGGGTGAACGTCAGCAGGATGGTTTTCGGAGTAGTGAAGAGCGCCCGTTCAAGTTCATGTATAAGGCCAGTGATCGGGCTGTTGGGATGGAGATGAGCCAAGCCGGATCTGTAGCCTCCGCTGCCGCAGAATTTATCAACGGAGTAGAGCAGAAGGATGTCGTAGAACCTTTGAACCGTTCTTATTTTAAGCGGCCTGGGGAACCGTCGGCCTTCTTAGTGCTGCGTGAAGGACGAGAAGAACGTGAAGAGCGCCCTGCAACAAGGGAAGGAATAAGATCCGTTCAAGCTGGCCCTTGTCTGATACGAAGTGAGGAATGGCTGCTCGAACCTGAATTGTTCTGTCTTTATGAGAACTGGTTATCCAGTGAAGATGAGCTGCAGGCCAATCGAATGCTGCAGCGGATTTATTATCGATTGCAGGCAGCGACGACAGCGCTGCTGGAATCACCGGATGGTGAATGGGCAGCAGTTACGCTGCTGCATCCAGAGGAGCTTGCGACGCAGCCCGCAAAGCTCACCGCGCTTCAGGACGCGCAGCTCGAAGCGCTTTTTACTGCGGTGGCGGAGAGCCAGCGGCAAGGCGGCGATTGCCGCCTGGACCTGCTGGCCGCCTACACCGCAAGCGGAGCCGAATTCGCGGCAAAGCGCGAATTCATCGAGGTCGTGGCCGATCAGACCCTCGGCCACGCTTATGCGGCGGCGTGCCGCATCGGGGCGCTGATCGCGCCCGATGTGGCGCCCTCCGCCGCCGCGGAAATCGCGCGCATCGCCGATTTCCTAGTGCTCGACGGCGCAGCAAGCGAGCTCGCGCCGGAGGGGGCCGCCGCAGAGGGCTTTGCCCTGGCGGCGGGGGAGATCCTTGCCGCCGTGCGGAGCGTGAAGCCGGCGGCGGTAGTTCTCGCCGCGGGGACTCCGGCGGCGTCGGCTTTGGCCGATCTGTATCAGATCGGCTTCAGCGGGATCTTTTGCAGCGCCGGCCAGCGGACCGAAGCGCTGCTTAGAGCAGCCTGTCTGATCTGGATCGCCAGGCAGCAGGAAACACTGGACACTGCCGCCGGTGGAAGGCAGTAGGACAACAACGAAGCGGCTGTCACATAAGCCGCTTCTTCTTCTAAATAAGATAAAAAGACAAGAGAGCAGGGATTCTGCCGTTATTGGAGAATCACTGCTCTTTATGATTAGAGGATCACTGCTCTTCGTTATTGAATGCTCACTGTAATTTATTGTTGGGGGATCTTCTTCATGTTGAGCGTTTCATTTATAAATCCTGTCTTCAGGGTCAAATCGTCTTGCTCCAGACGATTTGCTTTCAGACCTTTATTAATTTACATAAAAAGGATAATGGAAGAGGCGGATCGAAGCTATTAGCATCCTGCTGAAAAGAGGCGCTGCGCATGTCCGCAAATTTTAGAGTTGCCCTGAAGAAGATTGTTGACCATTCTTACGACATTGAGATCGGTGAAGCTTTATTTAACTGATTAATAGAGGACTTAAAACAAGGAATCGTAGAGAATGTGAGCAAATTTGCGATAATTAAGGATCCCAAAGTTGAAGTGCTGTATGGACAAGCCTTACTGGAACAGCTGATTCAGAACGGTTTTCATGCGGAGCTTTTTTCTTTCCCCGCCGGAGAAAAGTCCAAAACCCGTGAAACGAAGGCACAGCTTGAGGATCAGCTATTAAGAAAAATACGCCACTAAGCGGGGAGCTGAAATTGATTTCCGGCGTGTGGTGCTTGGCCCATAACGGCGGTCAGACCTCTTGGGTTAGTTGAATAGATAGGCTTTACTTTTTCATTTCTGATGGTATGATTAAAATATAAGTTGCACTAAGGAAATATAGTTGTACTATTGCAACAATGATTATCATTCTCACTACCCATAGTTATCAATCATGCTGTCCCGGCTAAGCCGGGGCAGCATGTGTCATTTTAGGGGTCTTAATAATGGCTCTCATTCTCATTTGGCAGAAGCAAAACTCCATAAAACAAAGCGGATGCTCACGAAGCAAGTTTTGTTGCGAAGAAAAGTCACATGAAGCTAAGCTACACAAAACAAAGCGTAAGCTTACGAAGAGAGTTTTGTTTCGAAGAGAAATCAAATGAAGTTAAGCTTCACAAAACTTTAAAGGACGGCGATTATTATGCAAGCAACATCAAAACATTTACCCAAGCAGTCATCTATCTCTGGCAGTATGAAAAAGCCAGGTGCTCCAAAGCGTCGGTTCGATCCGCGTGCCATGCTCAGCAATTCTGAAATGCAGGCTGCTCTGGGCAGCGGACTGCTT
Organism: Paenibacillus sp. VTT E-133280; assembly: GCF_002264385.1. NCBI lineage: Bacteria > Bacillati > Bacillota > Bacilli > Caryophanales > Paenibacillaceae > Paenibacillus > Paenibacillus sp. VTT E-133280. Next base: position 12,136 of record NZ_NFUX01000031.1, on the reverse strand, counting down.
ATGCTTTTTGCTTGGTCAGTTGGTGGATGGTCAGAAATTCTTTCCATAACACTCTATGTCATTTCTTATACGATTGGTGGCTGGAACAAGGCAAAGGAAGGCGTAGAAACGCTCGTCAAAGAGCGAGATCTCGATGTGAACCTATTAATGATTGCAGCCGCATTGGGCGCAGCCTCTATTGGGTACTGGAATGAAGGGGCTATGCTTATTTTCATTTTTGCTCTCAGTGGAGCATTAGAGAGCTATACGATGGAACGTAGTAAAAAGGATATTTCCTCGCTGATGGCACTCAAGCCGGCCACGGCTATGCGCATTGAAAAAGGAAGTATGAATGAGGTCAATATCGACCAGCTGGTGATCGGAGATCTGTTGCTTGTGCGCCCGGGAGATTTGATTCCTGCAGACGGTAAAGTATATGGGGGAGAATCGGCAGTAGATCAAGCTTCCATTACGGGAGAATCGGTTCCTGTAGAGAAACGTGCTGGTAGCGAAGTTTTTGCAGGCACTGTGAATGGAGAAGGTCCCCTTTATATTGAGGTAACGAAAGCAGCTGAGAATACCCTTTTTGCTAAAATCATCAAAATGGTAGAAGAGGCAGAAACGGAAGTTCCAAACTCGCAGCGTTTTATTAAAAGACTAGAAGCCATCTATGCACGGGTTGTCGTTGCCTCGACAGTGGCACTGATTATACTTCCACCGTTTTTGCTGGACTGGAGCTGGAGCGCAACTTTCTATAAAGCGATGGTCTTTCTAGTAGTAGCATCACCTTGCGCTTTGGTCTCTTCCATAATGCCGGCGATGCTGTCAGCCATCTCCAAAAGTGCGCGAAAAGGGGTTCTGTTTAAAGGCGGGGTCCATCTGGAAAATATGGCACGTACAACGGTTGTGGCATTCGATAAGACAGGGACGCTTACAGAGGGAACTCCTCAGGTAACTGATTTTATTGCAGGTGAAGGCTACAGTCGGCACGAGTTGCTAACGGTTAGCGCATCCATTGAGCATATGTCCCGCCATCCACTGGCGGAAGCGATTGTGCGTAAAGCGGAAGAGGAAGGTTTAGAGCTACAGGGAGTAGAGGACAGTAAGACCATCACAGGCTGGGGAATTGAAGGTCAAATCGACGGACGTCTTTGGAGAATCGGAAAGTCTAATTTGCTTGATGAGCTGGCTCCATCTGCTATGAATCCTGAACTAGAGCATTGGAAACTTAAGCGGCAGCAGTTGGCTGAAGAAGGAAAGACTGTCTCCATCATTCTGGACGGTGAGCAAATTGCCGGAATGATTGCTTTGCAGGATACGGTTCGTCCACAAGCAGAAGCCGCAGTGCGGAAGCTGCACGAACTTGGGATTAAAGTAGCCATGCTTACAGGTGACCGTGAGGCTACGGCTCAGGTTATTGCAGGTACAACTGGCGTAGATATGGTATTTGCCGATCTATTACCAGAGGATAAAGTGAAGCATATCAAGGCATTGCGTGAAAAGTATGGTCACGTCGTTATGGTAGGTGATGGTGTGAATGATGCACCAGCTTTGGCGACAGCTACCGTAGGCATGGGTATGGGCATGAAAGGGAGCGGAGCAGCACTCGAAATAGCCGATGTAGTGCTAATGAATGATAATATAGAAGAGATTGCTTCCACAATATCATTGGCACGCCGTTCACAGCGTATTGTGAAACAAAATATGATCTTTGCTGTGACTGTGATCGCAGTGCTTATGATCAGCAACTTTGTGCAAGGGATTGCCCTTCCTTTTGGCGTGATAGGTCATGAAGGCAGTACAATATTAGTGATTCTAAATGGACTAAGATTATTGAGATAATATTTCTTAAAATTAAATTGTTCACAAAATAGTTTCGGGACTTGGGAGTCTGGCATATTGACATATTTGCTTTCAGTTATCATAATTAACACTACATTATAATTATTTTAAATAAGAAGCGACGTCATTGCCGTTTAGCTCAAGGAGGACATAGATATGTATAAATCAATAATTGTTGGTACTGGACCGGCAGGATTAACCGCCGCTATCTATTTGGCTCGTGCCAATTTGAACCCACTAGTAATCGAAGGACCCCAACCCGGTGGACAATTAACCACAACTACAGAAGTGGAGAATTTCCCTGGATTTCCTGAAGGAATCATGGGCCCTGACTTGATGGATAATATGCGTAAACAAGCTGAACGTTTTGGTGCGGAATTCCGTACGGGCTGGGTGAACAGTGTAGAACTTGGAGAGCGTCCTTTTAAGCTGAATGTTGAAGGAATGGGTGTTCTTACTACAGATACATTGATCATTTCCACAGGCGCTACAGCAAAATACCTCGGTATCCCAGGGGAGCAAGATAACGTGGGACGTGGTGTTAGCACTTGCGCTACCTGTGATGGGTTTTTCTTCCGTAATAAAGAAATCGTGGTTGTTGGCGGTGGAGATTCGGCACTTGAGGAAGCGGGTTTCTTGACTCGTTTTGCTTCCAAAGTGACTTTGGTACATCGTCGTGGAGAATTGCGTGCTTCGAAGATCATGCAGGATCGTGTACGCGCAAATGTTAAAGTAGACTGGAACTTGAACCGTACTCCTTTGGAAGTGACTTCGAGCGAAAGAGGCGTCAATGGACTAAAAGTGCTTAACAATGAGACTGGAGAAGAAGAAATCATCGAAGCAAGCGGTGTGTTTGTTGCGATTGGTCACCATCCTAATACCTCTTTCTTAGGTGGACAAATCACAACCAATGCGGATGGCTATATCATGACGAACCCAGGCACTTCCGAAACTAATATCCCAGGCGTCTTCGCATGTGGTGATGTGCAGGATACTCGTTACAGACAAGCGATTACTGCAGCAGGTAGTGGATGTATGGCAGCTATGGATGCTGAGAAATATATCGAAAGCTTGGAGCACAGTGCAGTCATTCTATAATTGGGTTTGAAAAGCCTTCAATGCTACATTGATATCATCACTGTATATCTTTTATAGGAGGTCATATCATGGAGAAAGTAATTGTATATACCTCAACAAATTGCCCTCATTGCCGTCAGGTGAAGAGCTTTTTAAGCGAAAAAGGCGTATCCTACGAAGAACGCAATGTCGAGCAGAGCGATGATTTTGCGCAGCAAGTATGGGACATGGGCGTGAGAGCTATTCCTGTAACTGTAATCGGTGAGCATAAAATTGTTGGCATGAACAAAACGCAGTTCGACAAAGCACTTTCAACTGTTTAATTAAATAAGATTTCCGCAAGGGAATTGTAATAGACCGCTTCCGGTCAGGAGGCGGTCTTTTTTTGTTGTGAGCTTTTAACATATAAAAAATAGTCTGACGCATCTGTGCGCAGACTATTTTTATGAAAGTAGATCTAGAAGTAGAATTTAGGTTTGAGTGAAAGATGTAATGATCTGAAATAGCGCGTATACAGCAACCCCGCTGCCAATAAGAATAAATCCTGATTTCTTTTTAGCTTGAAAAAAACGGAGCACACCGAGGCTGATCAAAGGGGCAATAATGAGCAGAAAAAGCAACACAGTGATGAACATCTGTGCCGAGATATCAGACGTATCAACATAGGTCATGGACTCGCTCTCCATTTCAAAAAAGGGGTTGTAGTGATAAATGTCACACTAGCTTGACCTTTATTATATAGGATTTCTGTTCCTTTTACTGCACTTTTGATTCACTCAAATGCGTCAATTTTACGTCAATTATTTCAAAATATAAGAATGTATATGTTCCACGCTATAAATTATTCTTATATTTCTCACATAAAACGCCTACCGTTATGGACTATAGGGTCACTCGAATGTCGCCCAGGAAATGCATAACAGCAGAGAAACCTGCGCCGATCATCGTTCCACGGCTGCCGAGCTTAGAGAATGTAATTTCGAGTTGCTGCTTATGGTAAGGAAGAGTACGCTCAGCTACAACCCGGCGCAGCGGTTCGCCTAGCCATTCTTCAGCCTCAGACAATGCCCCACCAATCACAATAAGCTCGGGATTGAAGCTATTGATTAGATTGGTCACCCCGATACCGAGATATTCGCCCATCGTTGAGAAGTGATGCAGAGCGTCTTCTTGCCCGCTGGCTGCATATCGAACCAGCTCTGGCGTAGTATGTGCTGGGAGGGAGAGATCGGGATTATCATAAGTTCTCTCAGAAGCATATAACTCCCAACAGCCACGACTCCCGCAACTGCAAGGCTTGCCTTGTGCTTCAATCGTCATATGTCCGGTTTCGCCGGCATATCCTCTTGCACCCTTGTATAGCTCTCCACCAATAATAATTCCAGATCCAATCCCTGATCCCGCACTGATGTAAAGGAGATGCCTTACCTCTCGTGCGGCACCAAAGTTGAGTTCACCCTGTGCACCTGCGTTCGCTTCGTTATCAATGGTGACAGGAACTGAAAATTCAGCTTCCAGTATCGCTCGCAGCTCGACCATTTCCCAGCCAAGGTTGGGAGCGAAGAGTACAACACCATTTTCATCCACCATGCCGGGGACACCTACTCCGATACCGACGATGCCGTAAGGGGATTCTGGAGCATTGATAATCAAGCTTGAGATAAGTTTTTTCATTTGTTCCAGAACGTAAGGGAAATCATGGTTTTCTAAGGAGAAATCGCTTTCGTAAAGAATGCCCCCGCTCAGATCACATAAGACCGCTGTTAGTTGCTTTACCCGCAATTCTATGCCGATTACACTACCAGCCATCGTGTTGAAATGCAGCATTAATGGTTTGCGGCCACCGCTTGATTCCCCAGGTCCGACTTCAGTTACCAATTCTTGCGTGCACAGCTCGGCTACCAGATTGGACACAGTAGCTTTATTCAGTCCGGTCATCTCTGAGACCTTCGCGCGCGAGAGTGGAGAGTGTCTTCGAATGGTATGTAGTACAATCGATTTATTTATTTTTTTGACCAGTGCTTGGTCTCCAGTAACCTTCACAAATCACACATCCTTCTTAAATTATAAGAAAGTATAAGCTTCACGGTATACTTTCTCCTTATAATTCTCGCATAAACGCTTACCGTCCTTAAAAGGACGCTAAAGGCGTTTTAGCTTGGCATTGTTCCCATTTGTTGTATGCCACTTAGTCTAGAGTGATGTGCTGGAAATTGCAATACATAGCGTCTAGAGGGAATTTTCCAACAGGGCTCTCCTATATTTGGGAAGCGGAGAGAGGAGGCTAGATAGGGTCAAAAAAAATGGATATAAAAAACTTTTCAAAACTTTGTTTAACCAATATACAAAGTCCAAAAGATGTGTTAAGATGATCCTGTAAACGCTTGCGGGCGAAGCACAAATTGAGGAGGATTACACAATGGCTTATTTTGAGACAGTGAACAAAATCTCTTACGAGGGAAGCCGTTCCACCAACCCTTTCGCATTTAAATTCTACAATCCTAAAGAAGTCGTAGCCGGCAAAACTATGGAAGAGCATCTGAAATTTGCAATGGCTTATTGGCATACATTAACTGCTGGCGGTTCTGATCCGTTTGGCGCTGAAACAGCAATTCGCAGCTGGAACAAATTGAACGGTCTGGACAAAGCTAAGGCTCGCGCTGAAGCATCATTTGAATTTATGGACAAGATGGATCTGCCTTACTTCTGCTTCCATGATGTAGATATCGCACCTGAAGGCGCATCTTTGCGTGAATTCTATAGCAACATCGACACTATCGTTGATATCCTAGAACAAGGCATGAAGACTTCCGGCAAGAAATTGTTGTGGAATACAGCTAATATGTTCACTAACCCACGTTACATGCACGGTGCAGGTTCTACACCTAATGCTGATGTTTTTGCACACGCAGCAGCACAAGTGAAGAAAGGTTTGGAAGTAGGTAAACGTCTGGGCGCTAGCAACTATGTATTCTGGGGCGGTCGTGAAGGTTACGAAGAATTGCTGAATACAGATATGGGTCTTGAACAAGACAACATTGCTCGTCTGTTCAGCATGGCTGTAGATTACGCTAAGGAAATCGGCTTTGACGGTCAATTCCTGATCGAGCCTAAACCAAAAGAGCCTACGAAACATCAATATGATTTTGATGCAGCAACAACGATCTCATTCTTACAAAAATACAACCTCGACAAGCACTTCAAGCTGAACCTAGAAGCTAACCATGCTACACTTGCAGGTCATACCTTTGAACATGAGCTTCGTGTAGCTCGTATCAACGGCATGCTTGGATCGCTTGATGCCAACCAAGGGGATACATTGCTCGGATGGGATACTGATGAATTCCCAGTGAACATCTACGATGCAACACTCACACTGTATGAAGTACTCAAGAATGATGGTCTTGGCAAAGGCGGAATCAACTTTGACTCTAAAGTACGTCGTCCTTCCTTCGAGCCTGAGGATCTGTTCTTAGCACATATCGCTGGTATGGATACTTATGCAAAAGGCTTGAAAGTAGCTGCTAAATTGATCGAAGACCGCGTATTCGAAGATTTCGTCGACAAACGCTACAGCAGCTTCAATGAAGGTGTTGGTGCGGATATCGTGTCCGGCAAAGCAACTCTGGCTTCTTTGGCTGAATATGCTTTGAACAATGAGAACCCACGTCCTAACCAATCCGGACGTCAAGAATACCTGAGAGCTACACTTAACCAATACATCTTGGCTGAGTAGTGCTTATAGGGAGCTTAAGGCATACGCCTTGAGCGCATTATGAACAAATGCAACGGGGGTTGCTGAAGAGAGCATTCTTCGGCAGCCCCCTTTTTGTTCAAAGAAATTCTAGAAACGCTCACAAAACTAAGTGGATGCTTACGAAGCGAGTTTTGTTCGAAGTAATTCAATGAAGCCTATGCTCACAAAACTTTTAGGAGGTCAAAAATGAAATACGTTATAGGTGTAGATTTGGGCACTAGCGCAGTGAAGACTGTTTTAGTGGACCCACAAGGCAAGGTGGCTTTTGAGCATTCCGAGTCCTACCCGCTAAGCAGACCACAGCCGAACTGGAGCGAACAAAATCCTGAGGACTGGGTAAAAGGCACGCTAGTCAGTCTTCATCGCTTGATTGAAGTATCAGGCATAGACCCATCACAAGTTGACGGTCTTAGCTTCTCCGGGCAAATGCACGGATTAGTTCTGGTCGATAAGGACGGACAAGTGCTTCGTCCGGCCATTCTTTGGAATGATACACGTACTACTGCACAGTGCAGAAGAATAGAGAAGACGCTCGGAGCAAAGCTTATTGAGGTTGCTAGAAACCGTGCGCTGGAAGGCTTCACACTCCCTAAAATTCTATGGGTACAAGAGAATGAACCTGAGGTATTATCACAAGCGCATCAGTTCCTGTTGCCCAAAGACTATGTGCGTCTCCGGTTGACCGGTGATTATGCGATGGATTATTCCGATGCTGCAGGAACGCTTCTATTAGATGTAGGTTCTAAAACTTGGAGTGCTGAAATTGCTGAAGCTTTTGAACTGCCGATTTCCCTTTGTCCTAGACTGGTAGAGTCCTTTGAACAGACAGGAACGTTATTGCCGGATATTGCGGAAGCATCAGGTCTTTTATCATCCACAAAGGTATTTGCTGGTGGCGCGGATAATGCATGCGGCGCACTCGGAGCGGGTGTCCTTGGTGAAGGACGGACGATGTGCAGTATTGGTACATCTGGTGTGGTCCTTTCCTATGAGAGCAATAAAGATTTAAACCTCGAAGGCAAAGTCCATTTCTTCAACCATGGTGAAAAGGATGCCTACTATATTATGGGCGTTACTCTAGCGGCTGGGCATAGCCTTACATGGTTCAAAGAAACCTTTGCGGCGGACAAGAGCTTTGATGAATTGCTAAGTGGAGTGTCCTCCATTCCAGCGGGTAGCGGCGGACTGCTCTTTACACCTTATATCGTAGGGGAACGTACACCTCATCCAGATGCGAATATTCGTGGAAGCTTTATTGGTATGGATTCAGGGCATACGTTGACTCATTTTACACGTTCCGTATTAGAAGGCATTACCTTTTCGCTACGTGAATCTATCGAGATTGTACGTGATTCAGGCAAAGAGATTACAGAAATCATTGCGATCGGTGGCGGGGCTAAGAATGAGGCATGGCTCCAGATGCAAGCAGATATTTTCAATGCATCCATCGTGAAGCTTGAAAGTGAGCAAGGTCCGGCTATGGGAGCAGCGATGTTGGCAGCTTACGGTAGCGGCTGGTTCACTTCTCTTAGTGCATGTGCAGAAGCTTTCATCCGTCCTGCGGATGTATATAAACCAGATCCGAAGCAAGCGGCAATCTATGACGGCTTATTTAACCTCTATCAGGAAGTCTACGGTCAGACCCGTGAACTGAATAACAAGCTGGCAGCATACCGCCAATAAATAAGGACGCCGAAGGTTTATGCTTGATATGTCTGATAAAAAAGGTCTTTCGCATATGGCGGAGGACCTTTTTATGAACATGAAGTTGTTGCCGTTCCTATTTTTCTTCTGTAAAGTATGGGGTATCTCCAGGGCAAAGATAAACTCTGCATGAGATAGTGAAGGTTTCGGGGGGCGGAAGGCCATGTTCCAATGGATGGTTAGGCTGTTGAATGACATCAAAATCCGCAATAAGCTGTTGCTTGCTTTTTTACTCACCACATTACTTCCGGTATTACTGGTAGGTGGTTATCTTACGTTTGAGATGAGGACCATGGCGTTCCAAAGCGCACTGGAACAAGCTTCAATCAACGTAGATCGGGTAAAGAAAAGAACGGAAGAAGTCATCGGTGTCTCTCAAGATATCGCATATCGCCTGAGCAATGATGCACGGTTAAAAAGACTTGCCATTCGTCAGTATGTTAGCACTTATGATGTGGTGGAAGCTTACCGCGATTACTCGGATATGCGTGAGTACCTTAGGTTGTATAAAGATATATCTAACATTCGTTTATACACTGACAATGCGACGCTGCTTAACAACTGGGAGCTGATCAATCCTTCTCCTGCAATTAAGGAGAGTGAGTGGTATCAGAGAGCACAGCGGTACGATAGCTTTGTCGGTTGGGAATATATCGAAGATGAGCGTGATAAGCGGAATTATTTAAGTCTTGTTCGCAAAATCGAGCTGGAGGGCTCCAGCAAAATCGGTGTTCTCGTTATTAATGTGAACAGTCAGCAGCTTGCATCCATACTAAGCCAGGAGTCTTTCGATACGATGATCGTCGATGATCAGGACAATATCATTGCAGCGAACCGGAAAGATCGAACAGGTAAAAAGCTAGCGGATGTTTCTTTTGACACCAAGCTCTTGGGCCAGGGGAGTGGAAGCTATGAAGCAGTAGTAGATGGTGAAGCCTCCAAAATTGTGATCGAGGAGCTTAAACCACAATCTAGCCGAAATGCACTACGAATTATATCTGTCTTTTCCATTGAAAGTATTGTGAAAGAACCCAATCAAGTGATTAAGCTTTCAATTACTGTAGTTGCGATAAGTGTTCTTCTAGCCTTTTTAATTATATATAGCTTCTCTTCGTTGTTCTCACGACGATTGTTACATTTAAGCAGACATATTAACCGAGTCAGTACCGGGGATTTTGATACGACATTAAAAATTGATGGCAAGGATGAAATCGCCCTGTTAGCTCGTCAATTCAATTCCATGGTGCGTAGCGTTAATGATTTGATGTATGAGGTACAGGAATCCAATGCTCAGAACCGTCTTTTAGAACAGAAACAGAATGATATACGATTCAAAATGCTGGCAAGCCAGATTAACCCGCATTTCTTGTTCAATGCACTAGAAGCAATTCGAATGGAAGCTCACATGAAAGGGCAAGTGGAAATTGCTCGCGTAGTACGTCTTTTGGGTAAAATGATGCGCAGTAGCCTGGAGGTAGGACGAAGTAAAGTTTTGCTTAGTCAGGAATTAGAAGTGGTACGCTGTTACTTGGATATTCAGCAATTCCGTTATGAGGAGAGGTTGAAATATCAATTTACCGTAGACCCTGCCGTTGAAACCCTTTACATGCCTCCACTCCTTATTCAGCCGCTTGTCGAGAACGCAGTAATCCATGGACTGGATAATACGATGGAGGGAGCATTTGTGACGGTGGAAGTTATACAAGTTGGAGATCATGCTAAATTTACGATTACAGATAATGGAGTGGGGATATCTCCAATTAAGCTGGAGGAATTACAGAACACCCTTGAGCGCCAGGAAGAGCGTGAAGGTGAGCGAATTGGCCTTCGTAATGTCCATGACCGGCTAAAACTATCTTATGGCGCAGAGTATGGGCTAACGATTGAGAGTAAACCTAATGTAGGAACGGTTATTTTCTTCTGCATACCAATGGAGGACAACAATCTATGATAAAAGTGATGATTGTCGATGATGAGCCGAAGCTGCGGGAAGGACTGCGGAGTCTAATCCCATGGGAGAGACTCGGTTATACGGTGGTAGCTACAGCAGCTAATGGCTTGCAAGCACTTGAAAAGTATCATACCTTCTACCCGGAGCTGATCGTTGCTGATATTCGTATGCCTGGAATGGATGGTCTAGAAATGATTAGTGAGCTTCGAAAAGAAGGCTCAGAAAGTCATGTGCTTATTCTAAGTGGTCATGCGGATTTTGAATATGCTAAGCGGGCGATTGGTTATCGGATTGACGGTTATTTGCTGAAGCCAGTGGATGAGGATGAGATGATCGTATGTCTGGAACAGCTACATGAAACGATCGAGCAGGAGCAGCGGTTCAGTGACTGGAATGAGGAGGAGCCCGCTCGCAATAGGGAAACTTTACTTCGTGCGCTTCTGCAGCCAACTTCAGAGGAAGAACTGGAGGAGGACCTTAGCAGACATGCGGATGCGCTAGGACTCGATCAGGGGAATTATGAAGTCATTCTCATTGCGTTAAGAAAAACAGCTGGTGCAAATGATGAGGATCTCCGGGGAATCAAAATAGTAATGGAACAGTATTTTAGTAATCATCCTAATGCTTCTTTCTTTACGTTATCCCAGTATTTAGGTATTCTCATGAAGGATCCGGACCAGAGCACAAGCAAACGGGAAGAATTATATGAGGGGTTATCTGCAGTGATAGAACCAAAGGGTTACGACTTCATTGCAGTAACGGGGGGAGTAGTACCTCGGCCTGAAATGGCGGGAGAATCGTTTAATTCAGCACGTGAACTAATAAGACGCGCCTTCTTCTTCAAGAAGGGGATCATCATCAGTGCAGATCCTTCAGGGTTTCTGGTGGAGATGAAAGAGGAGAGTGAAGACGCGCAAGAGACAGAGAGTCGTCTGCTGCTTGCGGTAGAGACAGGAAGTCTTGGCGCGATCCGACCGATCGTGCAGACCATCTGTGCTGAGCTTGTATCTGCAGGCAGCGACGAATTGCGAATTAAAGAGACCTTTGTGAGACTCCTTAGTACTGTGCTGGCCCGTCTGGAGCCTACGTATCCGGAAATACGTAGCTATGCAGCAGAGCATTCCCCTCCAATAGGGGAGCTATATCAAAGTTATTATTTATCTGATCTTCAGGATCAAGCTGTCTCATTTCTCGAAGAAATTGCGGGTCAGATGACCAGTGGGCGTGGAAATGAAATAAAGAAGATCATAGAAATAATCAACCGCCGCTACAATGAGAACCTAAAGCTAGAGACCTTGTCCGAGTTGTTTTGTTACAACAGCGCTTATCTCGGCAAAATGTTCAAGAACACGACGGGGGAATACTTTAATACGTACGTGGACAAAGTGCGGATTGAGAAGGCTAAGGAATTTCTGACGCAAGGGATGAAAGTATACGAGGTGGCCGAGAAGGTAGGGTATATGAACCCTGATTATTTCAATGCTAAGTTCCGTAAATATGTAGGAATCTCACCAACTTCTTATCGAAAAAGTATCTAAGGATGGTGTGGTGTTCTTGTCTTGTCTGTTATACCCGTGGCTGAGTTCAGTTGGTTTTCTGAACTTCAGTCCACGGGTCTTTTTTTTGTTTTCCTTACTCCCACCAATTGTACGTGGTGAAGTATTAATGCAGTTAAATAGATACCTGGTTAAGCTTATGCAGGCGGAGATATAATGCATTTTCTTTTGATTTCGGTTCAATGAAATCTGCTGGAAAAGGAGTGAAGAGGAATATTTGGAACTGTAGAAGCGGAGCGCTCGCCTTTATCCTCGGATTTCTACCGCGAG
>NZ_NFUX01000176.1:0-393 GCF_002264385.1 Paenibacillus sp. VTT E-133280 | reverse complement strand
GGAGCGCACACCTAACCTATATATCGGCTTTACTTCCCATTAGTTTACTTTAAATCCTTTCTTTTAATTTCTTTAATTCTAATCACTGCTGTAAGAATAAGTAGATAGCAAAAAAACAGGTGAAGGGTTGGGGAAACACATGTGACTTTGGACAAAACACAATTGCGAGAGTTTATCAAGGAGAGTAATTTAGTTTCTGCAAAAGATGAGCAGAATTCCTTAAAGGATCTATCTACCGAAACGATTCAGGAGATGTTAGAAGCCGAAATGGATACTCATTTGGGCTATGGCAAGCATGAAGACAGGGCGAAACTCACACCAAACAGTCTCAACGGAAAGGTCGGAAAACGGTAGTCAGTGAGTAGAGCAGGAAATCGTTATCCCTCGAGACTG
>NZ_NFUX01000139.1:0-4964 GCF_002264385.1 Paenibacillus sp. VTT E-133280 | reverse complement strand
CGCGGAGCGCGCCGGCCGGAAGCGTCCCCGCCAGAGTATGGCGGGGACGTGGGCACTGCCGCAGCCGAGATGCTGCGGCTGCGGGGGCAGCTGCTCTCCGGTGCGGAGCCGGAGAGCGCTATGCCGGGGCGGCGATCGGCCGCCCCGGGGTCCAGCCCTGACGCAGGCGGGCTGGAGGCCTCCATGAGGGAGCTTCGCAGGCTCATGGAGGCTTGGTCAGCTTGGCGGCAGCGCATTGAACGCTATGCCGCCGAGCGGGATGCCTGCCGCACAGAGCTGGAGACGCTGGCAGCGCAAGAGAAGGTGCTCGAGGAAGAAATGAGCCGAGCGGAGCTGGCTTTCACGCAAACCGCTGAGCAATATGAAGAATGGCTGCGTGAGCGCAGATTGCCCGAAGGCTTGTCCCCGGAAGGGCTGACGGATATCTTCGCTATGGTGGAGCAGGGGAACGAACTGCTGCGCCAAGAGCATAAGCTCTCTTTACGACTGAAGGAGCTTGAAGAGGAGTGTACTGTGTTCGAGGAGGAACTGCTTGCTCTTATTCATGACTCAGGTACCGATCCTCTGGACGAGTCTGGCGTGGCGGCAACTAGCTTTGAGATGGATCCGCAGGATGGACAGCGACGATCTGCACTAACTTTACTAAGCTGGCTGGAACTTCGAAAAAGAGCTTGGGATGAGCTGAAAAAGGATCTGATTCGGCGGGAAGGTATTCATTCCCGGTTACAAGAACTACTGGAAGAGCTTAAAGAGAGCCATAGGGTATTAGATGAACTTAGAGAACAGCGTGACCAATTGCTGCATGAAGGCGGAGCAATTGGTGGTGAGGATTTCCTACGCAGATCGGCTGGTGTACAGCGGCGTAGTGAGCTGAATAAATCCATTCGCCAGTGGGAGCTTGCTATGTTTGGAGGCTGGGAGGAAGAGCGAGTTACCGCTCTGCAAGTATTATTAGCTCATCATGATGCCTCAGCACTCCAGAAAGAGCGAACAGCAGCAGAAGAGCTAGCTGAACGGGAGGAAGAAATGTGGAACACCCTGCTGGAGCAACGAGGGAAGCTGCTACAGGAAAGGGAGTATTTGAAAGAACGCTGTATGGAGGACTCTGTTATTCAGCAATTGGAAGAGCAGAGAGCTGCTCTGCGAATCGTGGCTGATAAGTATGCGGTAGCTGCATTAACTGCTGAATTAATTGGAAGAACCCGCCGTATTTATGAACAGGAGAAGCAACCGCAGGTACTTTTGCTTGCATCTGACTATTTCTCCAAGCTGACCGAAGGGGAATACAAGAGAGTAGTTATGACTCTAGGTCATAAAGAACTAAAAGCGGAACACAAAGATGCTGGACTGCTGGACAGCGGTCTGCTCAGCCGTGGGACGGCAGAACAGTTGTACCTTTCCATCCGCTTGGCACTTGCTGAGACGATGTCTCGGCAAGTAACGCTGCCACTGCTGTTCGATGATCTATTCGTCAATTTTGATGAGGCTCGTCTTCATGCTGCGCTTTCACTGCTTGGTGAACTGTCGGTCTCCCGGCAGATTGTGATGATGACCTGTCACAAGCATGTGGCGGAAGCGGCAGTACGAATCATTCCAACAGCAGCAGTTATTTCCGTGTAACTGGTTTTATGGATACAAGGCTGTTCCCTTTTCCGTTCGAACCCGATGAGGAATCGCTACGTGGTGGGGTAGACCATGGCGTACGTAGTAGCATGACAGCCCAGACCATCGACAAAGCTCCGAAGATCGGGTAGAAGATGGAGAGAAGTGAGCTAAAGCCAAACTGGCTCAGTAAATAACAGACCAACATTAGAATCGGCGTAATTAATGTGGGTTTAACAGGAATTCGTTGTTTAAGCTGCATAGTAACACCATAAATGTCGGCTACAAACGTACTGAAGATCTCACAAAAGATCAGTAGCAAATATATAGTTTGTACTACAGTACCCAACCGGATAGCTATGTTGCCCATAGGGATTTCAAATTGGAGAATACCCGGCATCTGTGAGCTCATCGCGAAATGTGCGGCGATCAACATAAAGCCGATTCCGGCACCACCAATAATACCGCCCCAGACAAGCGATTTTTCTTCATCAGTATGTCGCGCCATGGGCACTAATACGGCTTGAGCCATACCTAGATTGAAGGCGGTGTAGAGCAGCGGCGACATCCAAGCGCCAAATATAGTCCGATCTGTTTCTAGGAATAAGAACCGCTGAGCTCCTGGAATTTGAAAGGTATTAAAAATAATGATGAGTGACAGCGTAAGCATTAATGGGACGATCAGACTGTTCATTTGCAGAATACCGGAAATTCCCCGTTTAAGCAGAAAATAAGAACCAACCAGCGTCAGTATTAGCCCTGTTTGATAATGAAGTCCAAGATGCTCTTGAAATATAGCGCCCGCGCCTGCAAGCATAATACTGTTGACACCGATTAAGATGACCATCGTGAACAAACTAATGGTGCTTCCGACTTGGTCGCCGAAGAGGTGCCGGTTAAAGTCTTCATAAGACTCTGCTTCTATGCGCCGAGCGATGACCATCATTTTCGTACCCAGCCATATGAACAGTATAGTAGAGAGCAGGATGGTCAGGACTGCCCAGTGTCCGTAACGAGTGAAGAATTTTAATATTTCTTGTCCGGTGGCGAATCCGGCTCCTACAATGGTGCCAATGTAAGTGAATGCGATCTGTAATGTTCGGACATGTGATTTCATGGCTCCCCTCCTAATAGTTTTAAGAACAAAAGAAAAATCATAATGCGTGCTATGCAGGATTGCCTTGTGTACTCTGTATAGTACAGGTTATGATGAGGATCAGTAGGACATGACTTCCGTGATTCATTTGTACGGAACGTCTGCGATTATAAAGGGTATTGGAGGTTCAAAGTCATGGAAGTGTTGAAACAGCGGATTTTGGAGGAAGGTGTCGTCGTTTCAGATGAAGTGCTGAAGCTGGATGCACTGTTGAATCATCAGGTAGATCCACAGCTTACGATGGAAATGGGACGGGAGTTTGCCGGGAGGTTTGCGGACTGCGGAATTACACGTATTGTGACCGTGGAATCCTCGGGCATTGCCGTGGCATTTGCCACCGCATATGAGTTAAAGGTGCCGTTAGTTTTTGCACGTCGCAAAAAAACACTGTTAGCAGATCCGGACGCACTTTGTGAAAGAGTTCCTTCTTTTACGAAAGGTATTGTCACCGACATTATGTTGTCTCGGCAATTCATCTCTCCAGAGGATAAAATCCTCTTTATTGATGATATCATTGCTAATGGTGATGCTGCACGTGGATTGATTAAGATCATCGAGCGCTCTGGCGCTGAGCTGGTAGGTCTTGGCGTTGTAGTGGAAAAAAGCTTTCAGGCTGGAGCTCGGACAATCAAAGAACAAGGCATCCGACTGGAGTCACTCGTAAGAATTACTTCTCTGAGTGGTGGCACCATTGAATTTGGGGAATAACCCGTTTTAGAGATAAGAACAGGCCTAAACAGGCCTATTTTTCAAACAACTGCTTTTCACCCTATAGATTTTCCTTTATAATAAAATCAGACATAGGGAGGAGGCGTCACAATGGGGAAAGAACCGGTGACTGAGCAATTTTTTATTGATAAATTAACCGAGGCCAAGGATCACTTCGAGCGTGCGCTGGATTGCAAACACACGGAATTCGACGATCTGTATCCCTATATGATTGAACATCCTCAGTTTTTTTGGTACAAACGCTATGTAGCTTGGTCAGAGCTTCTGACAATTAAAGGTTTATGTGAGGAACTTTCCTTCCCATGGAGGGAGAAATTCACAACGAACCAAGTGGAGTATCTGGAGCAACGTGTGATGTCCGCTAAAGTTCTTGATTTTTGGTTTGAGAAGAATGAAGCGCTGATATAAGAATGCTTTAGTAGACATGCAATTGGTCAATTGCTTATATGAGACCCAGATGATTTTTCATTTGGGTCTTTTTTCTTAATGAAAATAGGATAAGCTATATAGAGGGAGGGATTCATGATGATTAGCGATGAACAATTGGATACGTACCGAATTTCCGGCGAGAAAATTCGTGTGGTCCGGGATGGCATAGAAAGTAACGATGTAAAAGGGATTGTTCTGGCTTGGGATGATTCGCAGGTAATGATACGTCGTCAGAATAGACGAGTAGTAAAGCTAGATCGGAATTATTTATTCCAACCCTTCAGCGAACCAAGGAAAGAACCTGATAATATATAGTTTCCGCAGCAGAACAGCTCCTTACCCAAATCGGGTGGGGAGCTGTTCTGCTAACATCTATGCCTCTGACGGATTATATACTTAGAGCTAGCTGGGTGTCACTTTCTTCTCTGGAGAGTATAGAGAGCTCTGTGGACAGTCCCAGATATGCACGCATTCGCAGCATCATCTCTCTACGGAATCCTGGCCATAATATATTCAGTTCACCTTGATATCCTCTACAGGAGTACAAGGCCTCAACTCCTCGTTGATCTTGGCGAACGGTTGTGATCTTCAGATCATGCGAACTCAATTCGCGCGTAACCTCTTGGAGCATTAATGAGGTTTTCTTAGTGGCACCAGACACGAGCTCCATATAAAGCTGAGGGGTCTTAAACAGGCCGCTCTTGCTGATTACACGGCAGTCACGCTCGAAAACTTTATGAATAAACGTTAGCAGCAAATAGCTTCTGACAAGGGACAGTTCTTCTTTAGTAATATCTTCATCAACAATGGATGTCTTTAACTTCGTAGTCGCCATTATAAATCACCTCATTTATATTATGCGAACTTTTGTTCTCATTATACCTTATAATCGGAAGTGAAAGCAATAATTATCCATAAAATAATGATCGACAAGAAAATCTATAAAATATATTGACGCTTTAATCTCAGCATGATATGATATTTCTTGTGACCGCAAGATTGATATGTAGTCATTACGATGTGCGGTCGTGGCGGAATTGGCAGACGC
>NZ_NFUX01000150.1:0-2143 GCF_002264385.1 Paenibacillus sp. VTT E-133280 | reverse complement strand
AAGAAGAGCAAAAAAGCCACGGATTGCACCAAATGCGGCCGATTCGCCCAAATGTACGTGATTAATCCCGCTAATCTAACCGATCCCGGTCCAAACGGCCGATCCCATATATCATTCTTAAATAGAAAGGTGAGAGTGCTATGGATTTCAATAAACTTACTCAAAAGCTGCAGGAAGCAGTGGCTGCGGCGCAGTCGCTTGCTTCAGACAGCGGTCATCAGGAGATCGATAATCTCCATCTGTTAAAAGCGTTACTCCAGCAGCAAGAAGGCTTACTGCCAAGACTGCTGCAAAAGATGAATGTACCCGTAGCTGAGATGCTGCGAAGCACGGATGAACTGCTTCAGCGTAAGCCAAGCATAAGCGGATCAGGGGCAAGCACGGTACGGCGTTATGCCTCGCAATCGCTGATTCATCTGCTGGAACAGGCGGAGAAAGAAGCAGCGAAAATGCAAGATGAGTTTGTTTCGGTAGAGCATGCAGTGCTGGCCATGGTGTCGGATTCGAGCAGGGAGAATCGAGAGCTGCGTGATCTTTTTGTCAGTCGTGGATTAACACGCGAGAAGCTGATGTCTATCCTTGCTGAGATTCGTGGGCATCAGCGTGTGACGAGTCGGGAGCCGGAGGCTACTTATGAGGTACTTGAGAAATACGGGCGTGATCTTGTAGCAGAGGTTCGCGCGGGCAAGATCGATCCCGTTATCGGACGAGACGCAGAGATACGCCGTGTGATCCGTATTCTGTCCCGTAAAACGAAGAATAACCCTGTCCTCATCGGTGAGCCAGGTGTAGGGAAAACTGCGATTGTAGAAGGCTTGGCTCACCGGATTGTACGCAAGGACGTGCCAGAGGGACTGAAGGATAAGACGATTTTCTCACTGGATATGAGTTCCCTTGTAGCAGGCGCGAAGTTCCGTGGTGAATTTGAAGAACGTCTGCAGGCGGTACTGAGGGAAGTTCGTGAAAGTAACGGCCGTATTATTCTGTTTATTGATGAGCTGCACACGATAGTAGGCGCAGGTAAAACCGAAGGCTCGATGGATGCGGGCAATATGCTGAAGCCGATGCTGGCCCGTGGCGAACTGCACTGTATCGGTGCCACAACGCTCGATGAATACCGCAAGTATATAGAGAAGGACCCTGCGCTGGAACGCCGTTTCCAACAGGTGCTGGTCAGCGAACCGGATGTTGAGGATACGATCTCGATTCTGCGTGGGTTAAAGGAACGTTTCGAAGTCCATCATGGAGTCAAAATCCATGACAGCGCCCTTGTCGCTGCTGGCGTTCTGTCTAACCGCTACATTACGGATCGTTTTTTGCCGGACAAAGCGATCGACTTAGTGGATGAAGCCTGCGCCATGATCCGGACGGAGATTGACTCCATGCCAGGTGAGATGGATGAAGTGACCCGCCGTCTGATGCAGATGGAGATTGAAGAAGCAGCGCTCAAAAAAGAAACGGATGATGCCAGCAAACGCCGTCTGGAAATCTTACAACGTGAACTCGCTGATCTCAAGGAGAAGCAGCTTGGGATGACTGCACGTTGGGAGAAGGAAAAATCAGCGATTCAAGGCATCCGCGACCTCAAAAAACGGTTGGAGCAAGCCCGCAAGGATTTGGTCGATGCACAGGAGGAATACGATCTGAATAAATCGGCGGAACTTAGCTATGGCATCATTCCTGATCTGGAGCGGCAATTGAAAGCAGCAGAAGAAGCGGCACAGCAGGATCAGGATACAAGATTATTGCGTGAAGCTGTAACCGAGGAGGAGATTGCAGATATTGTATCGCGCTGGACGGGTGTGCCGGTTAGCCGACTGGTTGAAGGCGAACGGGATAAGCTATTGCGTCTGGAAGATACGCTGCATCAACGAGTTGTGGGCCAAGATGAAGCGGTCAGCTTAGTGGCCGATGCTGTGCTCCGGGCTAGAGCAGGGATCAAAGATCCGAATCGACCAATCGGTTCCTTCCTGTTCCTCGGCCCGACTGGCGTAGGGAAGACGGAGCTGGCTAAATCGCTTGCAGTCTCTCTGTTTGATCGCGAAGATGGCATGATTCGTATTGATATGTCGGAGTATATGGAGAAGCACAGTGTTTCTCGCTTGGTCGGTGCACCTCCGGGATATGTCGGGGATGAGGAAGG